>NZ_CP109792.1 GCF_025857195.1 Leisingera thetidis
ATGGATGATCGAAATACGGGCTACGCGCAAGGCATAGGCTCTTCCGACATCGGAGCATTCGCAGACAGTCTTGCTGAGTCGCTTGACCGGCAGATGAAAGTTGCGTTCGAGCCAGAAGAACGCAAGTCCTTGCGCCGCTTCAGCTCGACCGAGGTCGCCGAGTTGCTGCGCGTTAGTACGTCGAACCTGCGCAACCGCCACAAAGATGGCAGCTTCCCAGAAGTTCACACTGACGGTCGCGGTCATAGGTTCTACACGGCCGAAGAAGTTGACGACCTCCGCAACATTTTGGCGCGGACAGGCAAAAATGCTGACGCGTACAGACCTGGCCGCCGAGACGGTGACCGTCTTCAGGTCATTTCGGTCGTGAATTTCAAAGGCGGCAGCTCGAAGACAACAGCGACGATCCATTTGGCACACAGGTATGCCCTGCGTGGCTACCGCGTGCTTGTGCTGGACCTCGACCCGCAAGCCAGTTTGACGACATTTTTCGGCTTCCGGCCTGAGCTCGAATTTGCCGAAGGCGGCACAATCTACGACGCATTGAGATACGATGATCAGGTTCCACTCTCGGATGTCATCCAGAAAACATACTTCCACAAGCTCGACATGGTCCCGGCCGGCTTGATGTTGTCCGAGTACGAAACCGAGACAGCGAATGCCCTTGCGCGCAGGGTTCAGCCGATTTTCGCAGAGCGTCTTGCTCTGGCGCTAGAGGAAGTCGACTCAGACTATGACATCGTGCTGATCGATTGCCCTCCGCAGTTGGGCTTCCTGACATTGACAGCATTGGCAGCGTCCACGGGCTTACTCGTGACGGTCGTCCCCGGCATGCTCGACATCGCTTCGATGAGCCAGTTCCTCAAACTCGCTTCGGAAACGGTCAAAGCCGTCGAAGATGCGATTGGACGACATGTCACTTGGGACTTCGTAAAGTTCCTGATCACACGCTACGAGCCGTCGGACGGACCACAAACGCAAATGGCCGGGTACCTGCGCTCAATCCTTGCGGGCCAAGTCATGACTGAACCGATGCTGAAGTCGACAGCCATTTCTGACGCCGGCATGACTCAGCAAACCATCTATGAGGTAGACCCGAGCCAGCTCATTCGGAAGACCATTGATCGAGCTTTGACCAGCGTGAACAGCGTTGCCGATGAGCTGGAGCAGACAATCCAAATGGCATGGGGGCGTCGCTGATGGCTCGAAATATCTTCAACCAACCACCGAAAGACGAGAAAGAGTCTGCAGCCCCCTCCCCTGCCCCGGTCAAATCCTCGAAGCTACCTGGCTCGGTTGGCGGATTGCGGGATTCTCTCCGGGAAATCACTGCCAACTCAATCCGAGATATCGAGCCCGACCGGATCGATATGGATGGTCTCCGGGATCGCCTGATCCTAGAAGATAGTAGCATTGAAGATCTCGCCGAAAGCATTCGCAAGCATGGTCAGCAAGTGCCGATCATGGTTCGCCCCTCTGACCAACCGGATCGATACCGCATCATCTACGGGCGTCGCAGACTTGCAGCCATTCGAAGAGTTGGTGGAACCGTCAAAGCGATCGTTCGAACGCTCGATGATGATGCTTCTCTGATCGCGCAAGGTCAGGAGAACAACCTGCGGCTGGATCCGTCCTTCATTGAAAAATCTATTTTTATCAAAGAGATGCAACAGGCCGGTTACCAGCCTGGCGTCATTCAGGACGCCCTAGGCCTCTCCCGGCAAGGTGTGTCGAACCATCGTGTAGTCATCGAGCAGCTGCCTGACGAACTTGTCCGGCTTATCGGCCCGGCTCATGGCGTAGGTCGACGGCAATGGGGTGATCT
Source organism: Leisingera thetidis (assembly GCF_025857195.1). Taxonomy (NCBI): domain Bacteria; kingdom Pseudomonadati; phylum Pseudomonadota; class Alphaproteobacteria; order Rhodobacterales; family Roseobacteraceae; genus Leisingera; species Leisingera thetidis. The sequence continues at coordinate 1,826 of NZ_CP109792.1, forward strand.
TGCTGCACTTTCAGGGAAGGTTCCGCTTGTTGACATTGCGCGTGAGACACTTGCCTCTCTGCCTGACACCACTCCAAGCTCGGACAAGTTTCAAGCCGTCTATGTCGCTTGCTCCAGAAAGTCGCGTGGCGCAGCCGACCAAAGCGCCCGTGGCCAAACGACCGTGGTAAAGGACGATAGTGGTAGCCCTGTCGGCACACTTTCAGTCGATGGCAAGTCGATCGCTATCAAGATCACCCGCAAGGACAACCCGGAATTCGGCCAATGGCTCGAAGAGCGCGCGGAAACCACGCTGCGACAGCTTTTTGAACAATGGCAGAATGAGAGAGGCTCGGGGAGCTGATCCCCGGTCATAACCAAAAACACGAGCAGAGGAGAAAGGCGAAGACCAAAAAGAAAAGAGCCCCCCAAGGTTTCCCCCGGAGAGCCCTCTTCATCTGATTAGCACCTGTGATGTAGCAATCTCCGACATACCGGTCAAGAGTCACCGATTCGGTGGACGTCTTTTTGTTGCCTTTTCTCGCCAAAAACAGCGGGAAAAGCCGGGGAAGTTGTGGGCCGCAACGGTCGTCGTTCAACAAACATGGCATTCACAAAGCTTTCCGTTCAGACCTTTGGCGTCGGCAAGGGCACCCCCGCCACGTCAACACCTGAAACCGACATCTGGGCAGTCTTCCGCGCGCTCAGAGATACTCGCAGCCTGTTCGGTCTCCGTCCAGGACATGTTCAAACGCTCCAAGCGATGCTGAGCTTTCTCAAGCCTGGGCATGGAGACACAGTCTTCGCTTCCAACGACGAGATCTGCCGTCGAGTTGGCGGGATCGATGAACGAACCCTCCGTAGGCACATCGATCGCTTTGTTGAACTCGGTTTCATGAAGCGCCACGACAGCCCAAATCGCAAAAGATACCGAGTGAAGTCCTCCGAAGGTCAGTCCATTAGCTATGGCTTGTCGCTGGCTCCGTTGCTCGAGCGTGCCGGCGAACTACTTGCGACAGCCCAAGCGATGGAAAACGCTCGTCGGGATCGCGTGTTTTTGCGAAAGCAAATCCTAACCAAACTTGCTCAGATCGACGAAGCTGACCCCGAGAACGAACTCACTCATCAGGTACGCCGAGTTCTTCGGAGGAAGCTCTCCATCGCGGAGTATCATACTTTGCTCGGCGAACTGGAAGCTCAATGCAAACAGATGTCCACCGCGGTGGACGCACCAGAAACAATGAAACTGCCCGCCAATGACGGGCAAACTGTCCGCCACCATTCTAAGTCTAAAAAAGAACAAAAAGATTTAGAAAGCGGGACCGACAGCGAAACACTTCCCCTGCAAACGCTCACAACCGTTTGTGACCAGGCTACATCGTTTGCGACGAACTCACTTAGGAACTGGCACGATGTCGAAAGCCACGCGAGAACGCTCGCTCCAATGATGGGAATCCACGAAAGCACCTTCGAAAAGGCTGCTAGGAAGATAGGCTCTCAAAAAGCATCATGCGCCATCTTCATAATTCTCCAGATGAGCAATCGCATCCGAGACTTTGGAGCGTATTTCCACAGCATCACGCTCGGTCGCAGAGAAACTGACTTCAACCCATCACTGTTGTTGGAGAGGCTTTCTCGTTCTGGGGCAGCTACTACGTGATGTCCACCGCGGTGGACATGTTGAGAGGTAGAGATGGGCTGTGAAAGGGGTGACGGGAAGTGAGATCGGAAGAGTGGCTTCCAGCGCCCGTCGTGGAGAAGATCTGATGGCGAAATCTGCCCAGAAAGTCACCCTGTCCCCCTCCCGGGACATTCCCTTCGACAAGCTCGTCCTGAGCCAGGCCAACGTCCGGCGCATCAAGGCCGGCATCTCGGTTAAAGAACTGGCCGAAGACATCGCCCGCCGCGGGTTGCTGCAGAGCCTGAGCGTCCGGCCCGTTCTGGCGGATGATGGGTCCGAGACCGGTAAGTTCGAAATCCCCGCTGGCGGTCGGCGCTTCCAGGCCCTGTCTATCCTCGTGAAGCAGAAACGCTTGGCCAAGACGACGCCCATTCCCTGCATCGTACGGGATGCCAGGTCCACGATCCTCGCCGAAGATGACTCGCTCGCTGAGAACATGCAGCGCGCTTCCCTGCATCCGCTCGATCAGTTCTGGGCCTTCGTGGCACTGCGGGAGAAGGGTCAGGGCGACGAAGAGATTGCAGCCGCCTTCTTCGTCACGCCGCAGGTGGTCAAACAGCGCCTGAAACTCGCCGCCGTGGCCCCTGCCCTGCTCGAGCTCTATGCCGAGGACGAGATGACGCTGGAGCAGTTGATGGCCTTCACGGTCAATCCGGACCACGAGCGTCAGATTCAGGTCTGGGAGGCGATCAAGTCGTCGTGGAACAAGGAGCCCTATCAGATCCGGCGCATGCTGACGGAAACCTCGGTGCGCGCCTCTGACCGTCGGGCCGTCTTTGTCGGGGTCGAGGCGTACGAGACGGCTGGTGGCACCATGTTGCATGACCTTTTCCAGGGCGATGACGGCGGCTGAGCGGAGACCCGGCGCCGATGACGGGTGACGAAGGCGCGGCCCATGCCAAGCTGCTTGCCGAATACCGAGCGCTCGAAGAGGAATACGAGGGCCAGGATGAATTCCCCGAAGAGATCGACGCGCGTCTTGGCGAGTTGGAAGTCGCGATGGAGAAGCTCGAGGCCAGGCCGCTGATCTTCGACGCGGAGGAGATCGCGAGGGCAGGGGCCTTCGTGACGCTTGATCGCTATGGCGAGCTTGCAGTTTATCGGGGCTTTGTCCGGCCCGAGGATGAACCTCGGCAAGATGCCGACGTCCACAGCGGTGAACAGGCGGCAGACGGGCAGGGCGTTGAGCTTTCAACGGGGAGCAAAGTGGATGGTATCGGCCATGGCACGGTGATCACCTCTGCCGGTCAAGTGCTTGGCGCGAACATGCCCGACGACGAGGACGATGGTGCGTTGAAGCCCTTGCCCGAGCGGCTGATCATGGAGTTGACGGCGCACCGGACATTGGCACTGCGCGAAGCTGTCGGTCGCTCACCTGACGTCGCGTTGACGCTGCTGCTCCTGAAGCTCGTCAATGACACCTTCCGGACGTCCAGTTCGGCCGGCAGCTGCCTCGAGGCTTCGGTGCGTCATGTCTACATGTCCGCGCTGGCGAGCGATCTGAAGGACAGCGTGGTGGCCAAGCTGGTGGACGACCGCCACGCGGAGTGGGAGGCCGACTTGCCGCTCGGCAACGATGCCGCGCTCTGGGACTACCTGACTTCCCTTGATCAAGGGAGCCGGCTGTCGCTACTCGCGCATTGCCTCAGCTTCGGGATCAACGCGCTCCATGAGAAGGTGAACCCTTATGGTGCCGGTATCTCCGCCGGCGGTTTGACCAAGCGGATGACACAGTCCGACTTGGTCGCACAGGCGGTCGAACTCGACATGGTCGAGGCAGGCTGGGAGCCGACGGTCGATACTTATCTGAACCGTGTGCCCAAGGCCCGGATCCTCGAGGCCGTGCGAGAGGCGAAAGGGGAGGGGACGGCGCAACTCCTCGAACATTTGAAGAAGGGCGAGATGGCGACCGAAGCCGAGCGTCTGCTGAAAGGCAGCGGCTGGTTGCCGGAGGTTCTTCGCCGTCACGACCTGGCGGCGCTCGATGCCGAAGACGGGCAGGGGGTGTCTGAGCCCGTTCCCGGCTCCGAGCAGGCCGAAGATGTCGACCTTCCCGCCTTCCTCACCGCTGACCTGCCGAGCAATGAAGCATCGATGATGGCCGCGGAGTGATCTGGACCATCAGAGGGCGGGGAAACTCGCCCTCAATCACATAAAATATAATAATATCAATAAGATGAATGCAATTTTGTGCATTCAGGATGAGGAATCATGTCTGCAACCACCATTCTCGACACCGCGCCCCTGGGGGCGCTCATTCGCTACACCGACAACAGTCCGAAACCGCCTGCGCGGTTCACGAAGAAGCTCGCGGCCTGGGAACGCTCGAACGGCGTCGGCCGTCTCGTCAAGAAGGAGCCGCAGCGACCCTATCCGACCTGGATCGCACCGGCTTCGTTCACGCTGCACGAGGGGAACTTCTCCTCGGACGGGGTCATCCTCGTCACCATCATGCGAACGCATTCGGCTGACAGTGCGTTGACCTTCGAGATGGCAGAAGTGCCGAAGCCCGGACAGGTGCGCGTCCTGCTGGATTTCGGCGGTTGCTCGGAGTTGCTCCACCTGGCCGAGTCTGTCACGGCTGCCGAACTCTGGATCGCCAGAGAAGGCTATCGCAACGCGCGGCTGGAGATTGTCGGCGAAGAAGGCGCTGCTAGGGCAGGGGGCGCGGAGCTTGCCGCCTGAGCCTACGTAGAACCCAAGGGGCCCGTCAAAGCGCGGGCCTCTCACCCATCACGACCCTGTCCCGCGAAATCGCAGGGCACCATAGGGTCCAATCCAACACGGAACTTGGTCTGGTACCAAATGTCTGCCGGGAGGCTGGCGGCGATAGCATCAGCGGGACACCCGGCTCCAGTCAGCGGTCGCACCATCCCCCGCTCGCCATTCCCTTCCTTGCCCCGAATCCCGTCTTCGAGATCAACCCGCAAGGGGCCGGACTACGGGCATGCCCGTGCCGCCGGGTGGATTCGGACGAGCCGAACGCACCCGGTGATGTCAGCCAGTCTTCGGGCCTGCGGGGTTCTGTCGCGCGGGGGATGGTCCTCCGCCTCCAAGACAGGAGCCAAACAAATGTCCCGCAAAGATGCTCACGCCTTCGCCGCTTCCCTCGCCGCCACCCTCATGGTCTCGATCGTCGTCTTCCAGGCAGGTGATGGAACCTATGGCGCCGTCCCCGCCGATGAAATCGACGGAGACGAGGTCGTGATCGTCTCGGAATACGATCCCTTCGGGTGAGGCTTCGGCCTCACTTCCTTCGATCGCGGGCGCGGCGCAGGTGCGACCCCCGGGCATATCGACGGCGGAGTGACCGCCTATGCCCGATATACACCTGTCTCCGTCTCAACTCGGCTTGAAGGGAAGCTCCGCAGAATGGATCATTGGAAATCCATTCATTCGCAATTGGTCGTCCAACCCCACACGCACTTCGACAGCCGGGCGATCAAAAGATGACGTCTCAATCGAGCGCTCGTATCTTGAAGTCATGTAGTGGAACCTCTGGTTCGAGGAACCTACCCAATTTCGCCTCTGATCCGGCAGTGCAGAAACGAAGGGGCCGTCGACCACGATATCAGAGTGGTCAAGCAACGCATCAACTCCCGGCAGATTTCGCCGACGAAGTTGTTCCAGCCTGAAGCCGGTGAATACCATTACGGATATTCCAAGTCTCTGGCAGGAGGAGGCGACTTCCGCCAGCCCTTGCGCTTGATAGGACGGCTCACCTCCAAGGAAAGTGACCCCTTCAATGCCGTAGTGGTCGCGGGCCTGCTCTATCTCGTCCACGATTCGCGATGAAAGAATGGTCTGCCTGCGCACGAACGGCAACAAATCCGGATTGCAGCATCCGGGACAATCGATGTCGCAGCCCTGAACCCAAAGCGCATAGCGTAGGCCAGGCCCTTCGACGGACGTGCAGGGTATACGGGAAGCAATGTTCAAATAGCGGGTCATGACGCCTCAAGTGTCACACGAGGCAAATCTTCGTCAGCCAACTCGATAACAAGCGTCTGGCCGATACACATGGCCCGATCCGGCACCTCGTTGAAAAGAAAAGTGGAAATCGGGTCGATCACCCATTTCGTCAATGCGGTGATGGCTCCGCGTCCGCCCATGGTGGGGTCGATTTCGCCTGCAACCTTCTCAAGAAATACACGTTCCTCAGCGATCCGGACGGCCCGAATTCCATATTTGTCTTGGAGCTGCGCGCGAAGCGAGCCAAGTTTGCTCCGCATGATTTCAGCCAGAAAGCCCCTGTCACGAACAAAGTTGAACGCGACGATATTGTCACCAATTCGGTTCAAAAGTTCAGGTCGCCCCATTTCTCTAACGAAATGATCCCGCACGCTGCTGTTGAAAGCCTTCCTCGTCTCTTCGTCGGTCAATGTCGGAGCTATCTCGGCTGCACCAATGTTTGAGGTGAATATTATGATTGCTTCCGAGAAGCTCACGGTTTGACCACGTCCGTCGGTAAGGCGGCCATCCTCCAGAATTTGCAGAAACTTGTCGAGAATTCGTACATGGGCCTTCTCGATTTCGTCGAACAGGAGGACGCAAAAAGGACGCTTTCGGATGGCATTCGTCAACTGCCCACCCTCTTCATAGCCGACATATCCCGGCGGCGCGCCGATGAGTCTTTGATCGCTGTGTTCATGGTTGAACTCTGACATGTCGAAACGAATGAACGCCTCTTCGTCCCCAAAGAGGAACTCCGCGAGAGATTTTGCCAGTTCCGTCTTACCGACCCCGGTGGGACCGACGAAGAAAAGAGAACCTTTCGGCATTCGTTGCCGCCTAGAATGCTGCAAGCCTGAAAGGCCGGTAAAGGCTCGAATGGTGACAGCGGTGACTTTCTCGATCGCGTGAGTTTGGCCTTTGACGCGCTCTTCCAACATGGCCGGCATCGAGAGAAGCTTATCGCGGCTGAGTGCCTCCCACGCACTGGTCTGAATACCATGACGATAGAGGCTCAACAGACTGTCGGCCGTCAACTCTTCGGTTTCAGCGCATCGGACGGACAATCCTTCGATATTCAGAATATCCTGGCACGACATCCCGTCGAGCGCATCAATCAGGTCCTCATATCCCGCCTGACCGACCTTGGGTCGGTTCTTTAGCCGCCATTGATGAAGCCGGTCTCCAAGTATCGTGGACCGCTCCTGCCGGTCCGGCAGCGGCACGACGACCTCGCGCAGATGCGCCGGTCCCGGTAGCATCGACAAGGGAAGCGCGTGGGCGGCGGGAGTGATCAGAACCAACAGGTTCTTTGGCCCTGCGTCCTCTGGGTGCGCCGCGCCGACAATGGCCTTGGCAAGTTGCGCAAGTAGGTCTCGTTCACTCTGTGATGGATTCTGGCCGAATGAGAACGCAAAGTTCGCCAGATTGGCGACAAAGGCCGTCGGCTGCGCGGTCTTGTCGGACAGTACCCTGAGCACGATGGCGACGAAATCTTCCACAGTAACCGGCGAAGGTTCCGCACTGTCAAAACGGGCATCTGGGGCAACAGCATATGTCGCGCCCCGAGCGTCGGTCGGCCCTGCCGAGCTGGCTAGGGTCTCCCATTTCGCCGCATCGCGGCCGTGGACCCCTGTTACGGGATCCCATTCGATCACGGACTTGAAGGCGCCCTCGCGAAGGGCCGCGGCGACCATTTCGGGTATGCGCTGATACTCTGTCGTCCAAGGATTGCGGCGCAGATCGTAAACTTCGCCGTGAACGACAAGGCAAGACACCAGGCCCGCATGCGTTTCCAAGCTACGCAACCATACAGGACGATGAACCGGTTTCATTTCCTGCGCTCCTCCGAACCGTCCGGCAACTGCTTGGCCGATTTTCCGATCATGTCCGGATTGCGCCACGAAACCTTCTCTTCCTCGAGTTCGATCCCGTAGATATCCTGCAGCCGAGGTAAGACCTTGTCAGCGTCATCGAGGCAAGCCTGCCCTTGATAGTGATCGAATTTGTAAGTCATCCCGTCCAGATTGACGCGAAAAGCCGCCTGCGCGCCAGAGGGTCGCTGTGCTTTGATCACCACGGCGGCGGCCTCGCCCGCTTCGAGCTTCGGGTTGGTAACGACAAACCCCGCGTTGCGCAGTTCTCGCAAAAGACCAGAAACCACGTGCCGTCGCGCGGCCTCCTGCAGGGCGCGTTCATCGGCCGCTTGGCGGATCGCAGAAAGCCTTTCACCCAAGTCTTGCAGCGTAAGCTCCTCATCGGTCAGGTTCGGTCGCAAGCCACTGATCGCTGCTTGGGCCAGATCGTCGCCCAATTGCGCATAGACCGCCATCGCGTCCTCCAGCAGGACTTCCTTCTCGCGTCGGTCGTCTTCGCGTTGCTTGGCGTGTTTGAGAGTTTCGGCCTTTTCTCGGGCGCCCGCCATTACTGCATCAAGGCGGCTTGCCAGCTCTGAACGCCGACGCTCATAAACCGCAAGGTCGATTGGCGCGCTCTCAATCTCGCGGCGAAGCGCCATCAGATCCTGCTGGCAGAGGTCCCGCTCGATTGCGCCCGGCAAGGACGCACGCGCTTTGCGAAGCATATCGAGCAAATTACTCTGTGCAGCCAGCTCCTGCGCGTTTCTTTCGGTCCGCGCATCGCGTTCGCCCGCCAGGCGCTCCCGCGCGGTTTCTCGCTCGGCCTCGGCGGCTGCGGCTGCCGCTTCTCTCTCGGCGGCCTGAGCGGCGCGACGGTTCTCACGGGCGCGGCCGTTCAAGCCACGCATCATACCGGACAAGCGGATGTTTTCATCCCGCGCTTGTTCCGGGTCTCTGCTTAGCAACTGTTCGACCCGCGCAAGCGCCCTGCGGCAATCGCCGTAATCTTTTGCAACGAAAACATCCAAACCTTGTTCAGCCAAGGCATCAAGGCGTTCGAGATTTCGTTCGGCATATCGCGCTGTAGTGTCCCGGATGCGGTCGAGATACATCTCTCTTCGCTTTTGATCTTCTATTCGCCAACGCCTATCTGCCACAAAGCTCATTTCTGGATGTCCCTCCGCCGTGTCTTTGATTCGGCTATGAAAACTTCTGCCGTCATCACATCGATATCGTATGATTTGCACCTCGGCACGAAATCCAGGTCCTGGGAGACGAGAATTATTTTGCGATCTGGCTGACGGTACGGAATCAGGACTGCAATAATCTCTCCATCTGCATTTCGTTTGTCGCCTGACTTTAGGTGGCTCACATCAGGGAAAGGTGCCGTCCATTGATTTTTCGGAAGTGTCGAAATTGCGCGCAAATTCTTCCGACTTTTCCATCGGAAGTCGTCTCGCTGTGTTTTCTTCCTTTCGATTTCGTCCGCAACCGTTTGCGGAAAAACAAAAAAATCTGTCGGCAAGAGGTGATCGGCGAGGTCGCCGAACTCAAGAATAGCAGAGGTATCAAATGCGATGACCCTGTTGCATTCGGGCGGAATATGCCCCACCTCCCGAGATTGCTCATTAATTTCGGAAGCAAGTTCCGTTGCCGTAGGGTCGAGTCTGCCGAGTTCAGGCTGTGAACGTCGGAATTGAGCCAGTGAGGGTTCACTCGCCAAGGTTTCGACCAGCCCTTCAATGATAGGGCGCGGCAGAATTTCCAACGCGTCAACAATCCTTTGCATCCACGTTTGCGACCCCGGCTCATGCCTGACCCGATCAATGAGCCCCATCCAAAACTCTGACGGCTTCAGCCAAAATGCAGGCAGCACAAATATCTCCGGCGCTTCTGAAAACCGGCATTCGCTTTCAAGGGCAGCGACCAATTCGCTCCATTCCGAACCGCTCTGCGCAAAGCCACCTGTCCTGCGGAACACCCCGATTTCAGCGTGCAATCCTTCCCATATGATGGGCAACCTAAGGTATTCGCGCCCCTCCCTCGCCAGAAAGACACCCGCGACACCTGGATTGTCTTCGCGCGGATAAGCCACCCGCATGGCTTGCCCCCGGGCCGGCGGCGAAATGAAGGTCGGCGCGGTTACCCCCGCCACGGGATCGAGCTTGGCCAGGACGGCCAATGACGGAAAATCCAACTCAGTTGATATAGTCTCGGGCAAGCCACGAACCAATGTCAGCCCATCGAGCCCCTCGGGCAAACGGCAATGGAGCGAGACCTCGGCATCATCGTCAAGGCTGGAGTGGTTCGATCCGTCCTGGCGGTCCGGCAACAACCAGGAACGCCGCACCGTTTGTGGAAGACCGCGTAGGTACTCGCTCTCGCGCGGGTCGCTGCATTCGAAGGAAAGCTCGCCGTCATTGAGGACAAGCATCGCGTCGCTGCGTCGCCATCGATGACCAATCTTCTCGCAGGTTGCATTGTATACTTGCATGTCGTCCTGCAATTCAGCCCTGAGTTCGCCGTCGATCCAATGCCGAGGAGGATCGGTCGCGAAAGGATCGACAGGGATACGGAAACAGCTCCCCTCCACGGGCTCGGGCAGCAGAACACCGGCCTGAACGATTTCTTCTAGCACCGGATCAAAGAACCGCTCGATTGTTCGATCCTGTGCCGATTTTTGGGCTTGCTCTGACGGCTCCGCCGCACATGCACCATTCGGCTCCTCTGGCCCGGGCGCAAGATCGACAAGGCGGAGCAAGGACGGGTCGATTTCGTGCTCTGCGACCCGATGAACGCGCCCGCGTTCGATAAGATCGCCGAGCACATCGGGCAAGATTTCCCTTGCGCCCGACACGCCAAAAACCTCCCGAAACAAGCTTCCGATCGGTGCTTTGGCCAAGGTGTTGTCGCTTTGCGAAAACCGAACCACTGCCTCTTCCAGAGCCCGGTGCAGTGGAGTGAGTTCCGGAAGGAGGCGATAGGTTACCTTTGCACGAAGGTGCAGGACCGGAAACCACACAGATACCTCTCCTAGCCTCATGGGTTATTCCTCTTGGAGCGCAGCGGTTTTGGCCCAAGGATATCTTTGGCCTGCCAGAGACCGCCAAGTTCCTTGATGTCACCGATGATCTGCCCATAGACGGGGGTGCGTCGCGGCGCGCCACCGTCAACAGGTTCGATCGCAACCTCAAATCGCTCGAAGGTCTTTCGCGCTCCGATCACCACCAAGAGATCGCGCGCCCGCGAGAACGCCACATTGATCCTTTCGAATTTCGCCGGATTGGAGTTCTTGCCCAAACGCCGAGATCTGTTGCGAACCATGCTCACGATCACGATGTCCGCCTCCTTCCCCTGGAATCGGTCGACCGTCTCGACGTCTATTTGTAGGCCCTTGAAACGCTGGCCGAGCCTGGACTCGAGTTCTTTGCGGATCAACCTTTTCTGGCGGTTGTAGAAAGTGGCGACGGCGATGGTCTTGGTGCGATGTTCCCGTTCGCAGGTATTGACGAGGTCCTCGACGACTTGGGCAACGAGCCGTGCCTCAAGCTTGTTTCCGATGCCGGTCCCGTCGCTGTCCTCATAGGCAACCTTTCCGGCTTCATCTTCCGAACTGTCGATCCACAGCGCATGAAGACTCTCTGTAAGATATTGTCCGCCGGTTCGAGAGTTCAGGTTTAGGCCATGTGTCCTCCATGACCATCTGGCGCTGGTATCCAGCCCATCCGGATCGGTCAGTCCGGATTGCAATCGCCCATCGTAGAAACGATTGATCAGCGACATGATCTGCGGATGCATGCGGTATTGGGTGTTCAGGGCTGCCCTACTACGGGGGTCTATTTCGGCAAAGCCGTCGCGGAACAGCGATGCCGTCGTCAAACGCTCGTATTTACGAAGCAATTCTGCCTCACGCTCCAAAGCATCCGCATCCTCGTCGTCCGTGGGAGACGTGTCCGGGTTCGAGAAAGACGCAAACTCGAACGTCGGAGGAAGCTGCCGGTGATCACCAACAAGGATCGTCTTGGGTGCAAGAAGCATCGGGCGTAGCAACTCCAGCGGAGTCGCCTTGCTGACCTCGTCAACGATCACCACATCAAAGCTGGAAAATCCGTTGTCCGAAAGGATCCTGAAGTCGGCGTTGCACGTGATGCCGATAACATTGGCGCTGCGGACGTAGCGTTCGCCCATGCGATCCGTGGCGGAGGGTTTGTTTGCCTGCTGCTTCAGGTCGCCAACCCATTGATCCAGCAAAGGCAACCAATCCTCAAGTGGATTGGCTTCTGCGAGGCGGCTTGCTTGCAAGTCCAGAATGCCCTCGATCCGGGCAATTGCGGCTGAAAGGTCTGACGGCGACGATTCGGCCGGAAGATCGAGAAATTCACTCGCCTCCGACAACAGTTTCACACACTGTTCATTGACCGTATCGCCACGGATGCGTGCATCGTCCAGGGCCTGCTGTGCAAGCAGACGCGCGCGACCGGCCACTGCTTCGGTTTTTGCGCTCGCCTCGTCGTCGCCGGATCCTTCCGCTAAGGGCGACACATTATCCGGCCACGCATGGAGTATCCGCTGTCTTGCGCCCTCGGCGCTCTCTCGTCCAACTTGATCCCCTTCGTCCCTCAACCTCGACTGGATGCCGCGGATCCGTTCTTGCACCTGGCGATGCAGAGCTGGCGCCGAGACCTCAAGATGCGCCCTACCTCCCTCCTGCTCAACAATCATTGCTAGAAGCTCGGACACATCTGGCGCGAGCTCAGGCCAAAAGCAGGAGGGATCCCAATCCTCCAAATTCGCAAGCGCGTTGCGAGCCATGGCCCACCATGCCGCACGCCTGTTAGTTTCTGACGCCACCTTCTGGAGCGTTTTCACCTCGTCCAACCGTGCATTGGCTCGCTTGAGCGTATCCTTGCGCGCCGCAATGTCCGCATCGGAAACCCTTCGGTCATCGTCCAGCTTTTGGGCGCGCCCGAGCCAGATCTGCAGTTGCTTGATCTCTGCTGTCAGCGACTTGAGCGGCCCGCTCACCTTCTGTTTCACATGTTCTGCGGCCATCCCATACCACTCGGCGACAGCTGTCGATTTCCTTTCCTCTCCGTCGTTTTTGCTTAGCCAAAGCTGTCGAACCTCGGGGTCATCCCTCAGGCGATCAAGGGCGTTCTCGACCGCAAGGTTGGTCTGCGAGGCAATCAGCACGCGATGCCCCGACCGGACGAAGTGCGCGCAAGCCGCAGCGATCATCGTGGTCTTTCCGGTTCCCGGCGGGCCCTGAACATAGGCGATTTCGGGCGCGGCCAGCATGACGCCGACGGCAGCTTTTTGATCCTCGTTAAGGCGGTACATCTGGGCGATCTGCTCATTCAAAAGCCGATCAGGCCTGTCTGATGGTTTTGCCGCCAGCGCCACGTTGAAAAGCGACGCCATCAAATAGGGGGCAGCGGGCAAGCGGTTGGCTTGCCGCCGACCGCTCGCCCCGAACTGCAATTGCGTCAGGGCTGACCCGTAACGATTAAGTTGCGTCTTTGAGCCGGCTGCTTCGCTCAAATCTCTCAATCCAAGCGATGTGCTTTCGGCCATCTTGGCCAACGCAGCCACATCAGCCTTGCGCGAAAATTTCAGCTGGACCTGAATGGCTTTGGGGTCAGGCCATGGGCAATCCTTCAAGAAATCCTGCCTGAGTGTAGCGGGTCCGATTACCTTGAAATCAGTACAGCGATAACGGATGTTGCGGCCCTTACGATCACCCTGCTTCCAGGGTTCTTCCAATGGATAGAGCTCAACACTGCGGCGTGTGTCCTTCGGCAGGCGGGCACCGGAAATATGGCGGACCGCCGCAGCACCTTCACAAATGACAACACCATTCCAGGCATTGTCTTCCCACTCGCCGGGTCCCAATGCTGCCCAAGGCGCCTTGCGCGAAATCTCGCGGTTGGCCCAGTCCAGATAGCCTTGCCAGTCAGTCAACCGATCCTGGAGCTCTTCCTCCAGCATGTCTGGTAGAGCTAGCGCTTGCTCTAGGATCTCATCAAGTGCAGGTGCCGCTGCTGGCAACGAGCGTCGCGATGTATAGCGCAAAAATGAAGCGACTGCCTCAAACGGGCGCGGCGCGCAATCCGGAACTACCGCAGCGTCCAGAACTAGAAGCGTCGTGTTGTCCGGTGTATTTCTGGAACCGTAATCGAGCCGGCAAAGCAGGCAAACCGACATTGCCTCAGGCAAGCAGCTTTGCAGTTGCGGCAGCACTTCTGCAGGTCGAACCAGAACAAGCAGCTGGTCATCCTTCTTTGACACCAGGGAGACGAAAAACGGCCGTTCCTCCTCGTCATCGCCAAAGACAATGTCGCAGAAACGGTCGATGAATTCGGGGCGCTCGGCTTCACTTGGCTCCACTTCGTCACGAATGGCTGCAAAGACCGTCGCAAGTCTTTCATCATCCTTGCTCACATAGCCTGTTTGCTCGCGGCGCTGGAGCAAGACCGGCAAGGTCGCAAGAGAGGACAATCCCTCGCCGCGCCGTCGATAGGTCGCTCGGGCAACAGCAGTCTCGAGTTGAGGAACCTCCTGCTCCCGGAACGTGCCAGTCTTCGGGTCATGAACCATTCCGGCCTTTTGCGCACGATCCTGAAGCCGGCGACGCAAACGAGCCTCGGCGCGCTGGAGAGGTTCGAGATGCGCTCTGGCCCGACCATCGCAATCAGCAAGTGCGGCTTCCAGCCTTGCACGTCGCCCGTCGATCATACTCAAAAGGCGCGCTCGGCTCTGTTCTGCGCGTTGCAGATGCCCGGCCGCGTCGTCTATCTCTTTTTCGTTTTCGTCGAGGGCAGTTTGTGCGTGACAGAGCATGTTATCCAAGCGAGCCGTCACATGCCGCTGATGCTCGACCTCAAATTCCTTTCGGTATTTCGAAAGTTCAGATTCGTGCGCTTCCAGTTCGGATTTGATTTCGTGGACCATCCGCTCGATGTTCGCGAGCTTGTTTGAGATATCACTCAAATTCGCTTTGGTTTCGTCGATCAGCTTTCCGCGCACAGATTCCGGCAGCGCCTCAAGCTCAGTCTCGTACGTGGCACGCAGGTCTGCCAACTCTTTCCTAATACGCTCTACATCCGCGCTTGCAGTGTCCAATTCCTGCCGTCGGGTGTTGATGTCCTTTCGAATGGAATCTTCACTACGCCAGAAAAAGTTGCGCGGATCCAGATTACGTGCGGTCCACTCGATCCACCCAGCCAAGGCCAATTGCGAGGCTCGTGTACGAGCGTCCTCCATCTCGCCGTTCAGCCGATTCAAATCGACTTCCGCAGTCAAAATCTCGTTTTCACGCGTCCTCAATAGATCCACATTTTTTTCTGATTCCGCCTGAAATTCCGCTTCGAGATATGTCTCGCGCTTTCTCAAAGCTTCATGAAATGCCGGTGGAGCCCCCCCTCCTAGCAAGAGAAACAATTGCTGCTCGGCAGCGTTATTCGCTTCCGTCAGGACCTGTGTCTCTTGTGACGTCTCGTCACGTCGTTTCCGTAAATCCTCGATCTGCGTCTCGACTCGCGCGATCTCCTGCTTCAGACCGGACAGCGCATCGTCGGCAAATTCCTTCGCTTTTGCGTTTTCTGTCTCCGACCACCTCCCCTCGCGCGCCCTTAAAATCAAGTCTTGGCACTTTTCCCGGTTGCCCTCGAAGCTCCCTAGCTCCGCCGCGACGTGGTCGCAGGTGGTGTTGGCTCTGTCCAGGCAGGCTTGAAGTTTCAGGAGCCGCAAATCGGCGGCGTCTGTCGCCTTTGACTTCAGTCGTTCGGCATCTTGTCGTGCCTGCTCCAGGCGCTTGCTAAGAGATTCGAGTTCTCGTTCATCCTCTCGGAAAATCTTCCGCAGATGATCAACAAGGAAGATTTCGATGCCATCAGGGAGAAATTGCGGATTAGTTCCTCTGGTGGTGAAATCCAATGTTCGCTCCCGCGTTGCCTCGGTCGTCGACCGCAGACAGAGCGTGCCAAAGAGGTAACTTGATGTAAATATGCCAAAATACCAATTGCGGAACAGGTTTTCGTCACGGTTTTCGCCGACAGCCAACCACGGGCGCCAATGCCGCGGCGCATGGCCCTGAAGAGTCGGGCGCGACGCCAGAGTGATCGAACGTGGCCGGATTATCCTTCGCGATGAAGGGGAGGCGGTTCGGTGCGTGTCTTGAAACCATCGCTGCAGCTATCGAGGATATTTGCGGCGCAGTTGCATCGGTAGGCAAACCGTCGCCTGCGCTTGCACCAAGCCTGACATTGCTCCTCGCACGACCGACGGCAAATGGCTCTTCTGCCCCATCGCTGCGGTGCGCTCGTAAGATGACTTCGGCGCTCTCGCTCAGAGGGTTGGGCGAAAGCTTCCACCTTGGCGCGGGCCTCCGCCTTCTGACGATCCTCGAATGTGGAGATCGCCTTGGCGACGTCCTCCTGAATTTTCGTCAGCTCGCCGAGCGACAGTGCCTCGAGATCGTAATCAGCCATTGATGCGTGCCGGGTCCTGGATGTTCCGGTATCGCTAGCATGTCGCGGCAGGGCCCTGCATTTCCCAGCAGGCAAGGGCAGTGGGACGAGGACTGGTTATCGCCACTTTGGCCGCTAGCGGCGTGCAGGACTTGGGGTATAGCAGTCTCGATTGCCAAGGGGTCATGGTCTGGCACGGGCTCCCCCGTATCTCCCGTCTCCTGGGCCATCCCTTCGACTGACAATCCCCTAATCCCGTTCGGTCTCCTGCGCGCAACCCCGCGTCAGTCCGGGCCGTGTTGGCCGCCTTTGGCGTCCTGCCCGCTCCACCCCGGTCCTCTGGGGGTGTCCGGTGTCCATGCTGTCCACCGTGCACGCGTCACCCGACGGGCTTTTTCAGGGTCTTGTCGAAGGGACGGTCCCGAAGACAGGAAACACAGGAGCTTATCATGCAGAACATCGTCATCCTCGCCGGCAACATCGGTCAGACCCCCGAAGTCCGCACCACCCAGAGCGGCACCAAGATCACCAACTTCAGCCTCGCCACCTCGCGCCCCCGCCTCTCGGAAGGCCGTGTGATGCGCGACGAGAACGGCTACCGGGTCATGGACACCGAATGGCACCGCATCACCTGCTTCAACGGTCTCGGCAAGACGGTCGCGGAGCACTCCGAAAAGGGCATGAAGGTCCTCGTCCACGGTCGCATCCACTACACCAAGTGGATCGACAGCATGGGGAACGACCGCTACGGCTGCGAAATCATCGCCGAGAAGGTCGACTTCCTGAGCCGCCCGAAGTCGGCCGAGAACGAAAACCCCGAGCTGGTCGACCGCGACGATGAGATCCCGTTCTGAGGAACGGGGTCTCCCCCTAGGGCCCGGCGGGTTAGACTGCCGGGTTTGCGGGATTGCCGCGAAGCGGCTTAGAGCACAAAGTGCCCTCACCGGGACGGATGTAACTGCACGCGCATTCGTCCGCTTCTCAGCCCAAACCAAACATTAGACTTGGTGGAAGGCTACGTCGCCTTGATAGAAGATTCGAAGCTGATAGAAACTGGGGAAGAGGACTACAGAAATGTGCGTTATTGAGACAATTCACTGCAACTAGTATTGGAATATTGGTGCTAAATTGACCGGACACAATCATTACCCTTGGTGCACATGCGGGTGGTGCGTTGGCGGCGGCAACCGAAACGGTGGAGGCGCCAACGCTGCGCCAGTAACAAAGCCACTTCGGCCGGTCTATTCCGAGTATGAAAAGCACCAAGCGACGCAGACGCTGAAAGGCTACGGCGCAACAAGCTACTCTCGCTGCTTCGTTAATCCCAATGCATCCTGCCCCGTCTGCGGTCAGCCCGTCTATTTTTATGCTAATGAACACGGTAGTCGCGTCTTCTTTGATGAACTCGGAAAACCTTGGGCAAAGCACCCTTGCACGGACAACGGGCGCCCCGCCTCTGGCTCTGTGCGTGCTCGCCCCTCCAGAAGACCAGTTGCTGAAATCAAAGATATTCTCAGTGCCGAACAAAAGATCGACCAGAGAATACTACCTGTAGGTCGGAAAACGAGACGAGATTCCTGGAAGCTTGCGGTGGTGGTTGAAGTCCACTTTGCCGACTTCGGGATGGAAGTTCACGTTGAAGACCTTTCAAGCCAAAATCATCAGAAATATCGTTTTTTCATCTACTGTGACCAGCCGCTTTTGGTTGAAGGTGACCTCGTCAGTCGCCGTAGAGAGACGTTCTCATTTCTCCACCCGCAGTCACTTGAAGATACTACCGTTGTCAACGGGGACCGGCTGGTCGACTTCGAAGCGCTGGAAAAGGATATCGACCCTAGCATAATTCCCGGTGATGTTTCAGAGATTTTGCCATCCGAGAGGAGGCACTTTGGGTCAGGAAGCGGCGGAACTGCCAAAGTGTCAGGAACACTACGTTCTGTACTCGAAGATTTCGCCAAGAAGGGGATCGTGGGGCCCAAACTTGTTTCTCACTATTTGAATGAAACAGGCCGTGTGACTGCTGATGGTTCGCCTTGGACTCCTCGCCTTGCCTTTTTTCTGATTGCCCTATCCGGCGTCTCCCAAGAAAAACCGGTTAGGCAAAAGAAACGAACCGCAGGTAATAAACCTCAAAAGGCTCGGAAGCCGCAACCACATGCACGCGCCAAGAAGCGCCCACGTTCATCTGGAACCCTGTCTGGCAATTCGGTTTCGCAATCAGCCAAAAACCACAAGCCACGTCCCGAACCCGCGGGTCGGCTCTCCACCGATGTAGATGAGTGGGCACGTATGCTATCAAGACTTGGACGGGTTTCCAGAAAAGACGACGACGGCTGATGATTGCCCGGAACTACGATTGTCCGCATTTCTGCCTTCTAAGCATCTTTCGAGAGTAAAAGGAGTGTCGGTTTCCCGGTGACAGGTTGAAGGCTGGGAGAGTGGCTCCCGGCGCCTGTCACGGAGAAATGCCGATGGGTGTTGTGGAAGTTCTGGATCCGGTTCAGCCGGCGCGGGCTGGTGGCTGGAAAGTGGATGTAAGTCGGGGCGAGCGGAACGGGCGGGTGTCGTCCGAATGGTTTAACCGGCCGGATGACGAGCGGTATCTCTCGCTCGACGATCTCTGGGCCAATGTGAAGAGTCGCTCCGAGCGCAGCCGCAGCCGGGTGGTGCATTCCGCCGACATCCGTGTCGAGGCTGCGCGCGACAGTGCAGAGCGATTGCACCTGGTCCTGCCGAAGGGGGATGAACCAGTTGCACCCACCCATTGGGCCTTCGGCCAGCTCGCCAGCATTGTCGGCGCTCCGGCCTCTTACCTACGGCAGCTGCCCGCGCCACTGGCGGGGATCAACCTGCAATACGGTTTGACCAACCACCGCGCCGAGCAGGTTAAGTCCTTCGAGACCGAGGATGCCCGCCTTGATATGGAAGGGCGCGCCAAGAAGCTTCTCGACCGCGTTGGTTGAGGTGGCGACCGGAGGCGATATCGCCTCCGGTCTCGTTCCTGTTTAATCGATCTGCTACCGTGCCCGACATGTTTAGGTATTGGAAGTACGCGCATGGAAGAAATCGATTGGTCAGATCGTGCATTTTATGATGACGGCGAATGGGTTACCTGGTCGGAAATCGACGAGCAGCTTCGCTACAAGGAGTGGGGCGCTAAATACCCGAACGCGATCCGGTCTATGATCCCATATTTTGAGGATCTCCTGTCCCTCGCGGAAAGCTACCACCTCGAGACCGGCCTTCATCTCTCTGTCTACGGTGACATCGGTGAGCTGTTCGGTGCTATCACGTACGGTATCAAGCTGAACAAGACCTACGCCCAGGGTGCTGACGGAAGAATTGGCAATGATCATGTCGAGGTCAAAACCATTACGCCATTCAAGACAAAGGATGTGGTTGTGGTCGATACCAATGGGCATTTCAACAAGCTCTTGGTTGTAAAGATCAACGAGGATTTTCAGGTCTCGGGTCGGATGATCGACCGAAAAGATCTCCCAAAGCGTGAAGGGCGCTACTTGCGGGTTCGATGGAGCGATTTACCAACGCCGAAATGATCGACCCGATCAGCGACAGAGAGTCCGAGGGGCGGTTTGGTCTTTGACGGTTTGAAGCGGGGAGAGAGGCTCTCTGCACCGTCGGAGATATGCCCATGTTCGACCTTCCTCTCCAAACTCAGCCGGAAACACAGAAGACAGGTTTGCCGCCGAGCCTCCTGACCGATTTTACAGATCAAGACTTGTGGTTTGCGCTCACGACGGCTTGCCATGCTCCCGCGGCGCTCATGTCCGGGCAGGCACACCCCAAGGTACTGGAGCGATTCACCACGCTGGCCGAGGCCATGCAGGGGGCAATCGTTCACGCCGAAGAAATTATACCTGAAGACGCTCCGCGTCTCCTGGCAATCCTCGACCGGGAGGGCCGCCTCGTTCTGGGCGGGGCTACCAATGATGGCGGGGTCGCATGGTGCCACCCGGTCTCGGATGCCACCGAAGCCCGCGCCGTCGTGTCCGAAGCCAGCCAGACCCGTGCGCAGGCCATGCGGGCGGCCGAGTGGCATGAACATGGCCTCGCGCGCCGGCTGCGGCACCACGCCGACGTTCTCGATGCCCGTCTTGTCGATCCGCTCTGGCGTGTCTTCGCGTCTCGCGCCCTGCAGATCGCGGCGTGACGCCCGAGAGTCAGAGAAGGGCAGGGGAGGATGTGAGCCTAGGAGGACGAGAGAGAGAGAGACGGGGTTCAGATCCTTTCCCTCATTTCGGAGTTTCCAATGTCCAAGATCGAACCCACCCTGGCCGCGCCGATGGCGCCGTCCAGGATTGATTTCACCGCCGTGCTGGCCCGGCAGGCCGAGCGCGACGCGCGGATCGCAGCTTTGCGTCCGGCCAACAAGGAGCGCCTCTTCGATGGCCTGACTGCCGCGGGCATCACCCATGTGACCGTGAGCTTCGACGGCTATGGCGATAGCGGCCAGGTTGAAAGCATCCAAGCCTACGCTGGCGAGACCGGGGTTGCTTTCTCCAAGACCGAGATCGCCTATACCGCATTGACCTGGGACGACCCGGAGGTCGAGATGCGGGCGCTTTCGCTCGAAGATGTCGTGGAGCAACTGGCCTACGACTTGCTCTCCGACACCCATGGCGGTTGGGAAAACAACGACGGGGCATACGGTGAATTCTGCTTCGACGCGAGCGCTCGCACCATCCACCTCGAGTTCAACGAGCGCTTCCCCGGAACCGGTATCCAGGAAAACCTCGCCGACAAGGCCAAGAAGCTCGGCATCCCGGTCATGAAGTTCGAGAAGGGGGCGTGAGCCCCCGACTTCAATCCGGGACAGAACATTGTGGAAACGTCGAAGAGCGCTTGATATTGTGGTCTGGAGAGAGGCGCCAACAACATGTTCGACATTTCGCAGCAAATGGAAGTGTTCCCGACAACGGTCGATCTCAAGCGGATCGACCCGTCTCTCAACATGCGGCGCTTCTATCGAATGAGCGTTCAGCCGGACCTGTTTGGCGGCGCATGCCTTGTGCGGGAATGGGGCCGTATCGGGTTTCGAGGGCAGATGCTAATCGAACAGCACCCGGACGAGGGGCATGCTGTGACCGCCCTATTGAAGCTCGCAGCGACGAAGCATCGCCGAGGATACTTGCGTTCTAGCTAGCTGATCCTTTGTGGTTTGATAGTCCAATGCCAGTCCCTGGGGTATCTACGCCTGAATGGTCGACTTCCAAGGCAACGCCTTGAAATTCGATTGATAATCTCGGTGTCACTCCCTAAGGTTGTCGCAGGCCCAGAAAATGGGCGCGCATAGTTACAATGCGCATTGGGATACCGGGAGGCCAGGGTGGATAGCGACAGGTCAGAACTTCGATGGGGAGTCGAGCAACGTCTCGAGTTCATAGAGTTCCGCTTGTTCTGGGAGGGGCATGTAAACCGGAGTGACCTCATGGATCAGTTCGGTGTCTCGGTCAACCAAGCGTCCACTGACTTGAATCGCTACATCGGCTTTGCTCCGGCGAACATGGTCTACGACAAGAGTGCGCGGACTTATGTGCGAGGCAGTGCATTCCAACCACAATTTCTGGAACCCGATGCCAGTCGCTATCTAGCACAGCTACGGTCCGTGGCCGAAAACATTCTTGACCGTGATGACTCTTGGATCGCTAATCTTCCGTCCTTTGCCTCTGCGCCGACGCCGGTCCGTGGTGTTGACCCCGTGACGCTACGGTCCGTTGTGGGAGCGATCAGGCGATCCGAAGAGATAGAGATACGATACCAGTCCCTTTCCAGCCCAGATCCGCGGTGGCGGTGGATTGCGCCTCACGCGATTGCCTTCGATGGATTTCGCTGGCACGCCCGCGCGTTTTGTCTAACCGACAAGTGTTTCAAGGATTTCCTTCTTTCCCGGATGATTGAGATTCGTGGCTCACGCGAAAGCGGGACATCGGCCGATGATGATCTCGACTGGAATTCAGAAGTCGTCCTCGAAGTGGCCCCTCATCCCGAACTGTCAGAAACGCAGGCCAAGGTCATTGCCCTCGACTACGGGATGCGTGGCGGCAGCGCGAAGATAAAGGTGCGCCGCGCGCTGCTCTATTACGCGCTGAGGCGCTTGGGATTGGATACAGATCCCGCCGCCCGGCGCCCGCAAGACCAACAGATTGTCCTGATGAACGCCCCCGAAATCGGGCACTCGACACTGAGGGTCTCGGCGCCTGTGAGCGGAGGCGTAAACGGATGATCGAGGCACTTGAACGCGTTGTTGACGATCTTGCTGTGGTGAACAGCAAACTATTGCTGCTGATAGGCGCGCCAAATTCCGGGAAAAGCGACTTGCTTCGCCAACTGGCTGGACGTCGAAAGCTGCACATCCTCAACATTGGAGCCGCCCTCGGGCGAGAACTGCTGACAATCCCGAGCCCTAGGAGACACCTTCAAGCAGCCGACCTTCTGAAAGGGTTGGCGGATGAGTTTTCGCGGGAAGGGCTTCTCCTCATGGACAATCTCGAACTCCTGTTCGATCAGGAGTTGAAGCTAAGTCCGCTCGATTTGCTCCGGCGGCATTCTCAGGCGCGACGCGTTGTTGCGGCTTGGCCGGGGACGCTCACAGACAACAGGCTGTCGTATGCAACGACAGGACATCCAGAATATCAGGACTACAGCTGTGATGGCGTGGTTCCGTTCAGAGTAAATTGAAAGGAAATCTCGAGATGGCAATGCGTTACGGCGATCTCATTCAATTTGAGCCCATTGAATCGGTTATTCAGCTTCTCGATGCAGATCGTCCTGATGAAGCCAAGAAGCTTGTGTCCACCTATGTCATCTCGGATGACATGGCCGACCGCATCGCCAAGCTCATGATCCCGCAGCTCTCCTTCGATGAGGCTGTGGACCACAAAGGCGTCTTGGTGGTCGGGAACTACGGCACTGGTAAGTCGCACTTGATGTCGGTGCTGTCACTTGTCGCTGAAGATGAGGCATATCTGCCGATGATCCAGCACCCCAAAGTGGCCGAGGCTGCAAAGACAATTGCGGGCCGCTTCAAAGTGCATCGGATTGAGATCTCGAGTCAGATGTCATTGCGCGACATCATCACCCAACAGCTTGAGGTGTTCCTGGAAAAGCACGGCGTGACATATGCGTTCCCGCCTGCCGACAAAGTTATCAATAACAAGGCTGCGTTCGAGGAGATGATGTCGGCTTTTGCGGAGGTGCACCCTGATCAAGGTGTTCTCCTCGTTGTCGATGAGTTTCTCGAATACCTGCGGTCGCGAAAAGACCACGAACTGGTACTCGACTTGTCCTTCCTCCGCGAGATCGGAGAGGTTACCAAACATCTCCGGTTCCGTTTCGTTGCAGGCGTTCAGGAAGCGATCTTCGATAGCAGCCGCTTTCAACATGTGGCGGATAGCCTGCGGAGGGTGAAGGACCGCTTCACTCAGGTTTTGCTGGCAAGACAAGATGTCAGTTTCGTTGTCGCGGAACGTCTCTTGAAGAAGTCCGCGGACCAGCAGGACAAGATCCGCGCTTACCTTGCTCCATTCTCGAAATTCTATGGCTCAATGAATGAGCGGATGGACGAGTATGTGCGTTTGTTCCCAGTACACCCAGACTACATCGGGACGTTTGAGCGCCTGGTCTTCACCGAGAAGCGGGGCGCGTTGGTGACCTTGCGTGATCAGATCCAGGCAATCCTTGACGATGAAGTCCCTTCAGATCGGCCTGGTCTAATCGGCTTCGACAAGTTTTGGGACACTGTCGCAACAAACTCCGTCTTGCGCTCAGATCCGAATATCGGGCCAGTGCTCAAGGTCTCAGAAGTGCTTGCGGAGAGGGTCTCCAAGGCGTTCACTCGGCCGGCCTACAAGCCGATGGCGCTTCGCATCATTGACGGCCTTTCGGTCCACCGCCTGACGACGGGCGGGGACATCTATGTGCCGGTCGGACCGACGGCCGAGGAACTGCGCGACACGCTTTGCCTGTTTCAACCGGGTATTGAAGACATGGGTGGCGACCCGTCTGACGACCTACTCACCGCGGTCCAGACCACGCTTCGAGAGACCCTCAAGACGGTAAACGGTCAGTTCATCTCCAAGGCGCCAGACACCGAGCAATACTATCTCGACCTGAAAAAGGACGTCGATTACGACGCGCAAATCGAGAAGCGGGCCGAGGCTCTTTCGGACGATGCGCTCGATCGCGCTTACTACGGCGCCATTCGCCAACTCATGGAGCGCACGGACGAGTCCAGCTACGTGACGGGACACCAGATTTGGCAATACCAGATCGAGTGGCAGGAGCGTCGCGTCGAACGGATTGGCTATCTGTTCTTTGGCGCGCCGAACGACCGGCCGACCGCTCAGCCAGAGCGGGATTTCTATTTGTACTTCATCCAGCCCTTCGATCCCCCGCGTTTCCGTGATGAGCAGAAGCCCGACGAGGTCTTCTTCCGTCTGAAATCACCAGACGAAACCATCAAGCGATTGCTGAGCTTCTACGCCGCCGCCCAGGAACTGGCCTCCACGGCAAGTGGTGGCGCGAAAGGCGTGTATCTCGACCGCGCTCGCGATGCGCTGCGCGAAATGAGCAAATGGCTGCAGGAAAAACAGCTGGAGGCATTCGAGGTCACGTTCCAAGGCAAGTCCAAGACACTTCGTGACTGGACCAAAGGTATTTCACTCAGGGACAAAGCGCGCTTGGGGCCGGACGAGCGCATCAACTTCCGCGACGTCGTCAACGTGATCGCGGGGATCGCGCTAAGCAGCCGGTTCGCCGATGTTTCGCCCGAATACCCAACATTCTCGGCGCTCGTGACGGAGTCCAACCGAAAGCAGCTCATTGGAAATGCGCTTCGTGCTCTCACGGGGAGCAACCGTACGAAAGACGCTGTGATCGTCCTGGATGGCCTCGAAATGCTCGATGGTGATCGCATCGATCCGGTTCAATCTCGATACGCTCAGGAGGTTCTCGCGCGGCTGAAGGCCAAAGGTCATGGGCAAGTGCTTAACCGCAGTGAGTTGCTCGTTGGAAATGCGGATATCGAGTACTTCAGTCCTGACAAATACCGGCTCGAGACTGACCTATTGGTCACGGTGCTTGGGTCACTGGTCTATTCCGGTGACATTGTCCTCGCGATTACCGGGGACAAAATTGACTCCGGCAAGATCGGGCTTCTCGCGGATCGTCCGCTCGATGAGTTGAAGCAGTTCAAGCATGTTGAAGCGCCTAAGGAGATCAACGTTGCCGTGCTCCGGTCACTCTTCGAGATGCTGGAGTTGCCGCCGGGTCTGGCGCAGCAAGCCACTCAAGGCTCGGACGAGCCAGTCAAGGCGCTTCAGGAGGAAGTCAGCAAGCTCACAAAACGTGTGCTTGCAGCTTCCACCGACATGGCGAACCGGCTTAGCTTTTGGGGCCAGCCTCTCCTGCGCGAGGAAGAAATCCGCGACTGGAGATCGAAGCTCGACGAACTCAAGGCCTTCTCGGAAAGCCTGTCGCCCTACAACACGGTCGGCAAGCTCAAGAATCTGCGCATTGGGTCTGACGATATCGCAGCCCAGAAAAAGAATCTTGAGGTTCTGAACTCCGTGGAAGGGCTCATCAGCCTGATCGGCGAACTCGGGAACACGGCAAGCTATCTTGGCCAGGCCGAGATGGTGCTGCCGTCTGACCACACTTGGGTGAAGCAGGCTCAGGACACGCGCAAGCAGGTCCTCGATGCATTGTCGGCGAGCCGAACTGGACAGAATGGATCCGAGCACCGGCAGACGCTGGCCAAGCTCAAAAAGGACTATGTGACGGCGTATGTCAGCCTGCACAGCAAGGCGCGTCTCGGAGTGTCCGAAGACAAGACGAAGACCGCGCTGCGCAAGGACTCTCGGCTCGTCGCCATGCGGGCTCTGGCGAATATCTCGCTGATGCCGACAAGCCAGCTCACCACGTTCGAGGAGAAGCTCGACAAGTTGAAGAGTTGCGCCTCTTTGATCGACTCCGAACTGGCGGCCAGTCCGGTTTGCCCGCACTGCAACTTCCGCCCGGCGAATGAGCAGGGCGACATGCTGCCCGCGGCCAATGTGCTCAAGCAGCTCGATGACGAGCTCGATCAGCTGCTTGACGGGTGGGTGCAGACGCTTCTCGACAACCTCGAGGATCCGATCATCCAGTCCAACTTTGAACTTCTGAAGGAAGGGTCGCGCAAGATCGTCACCGGCTTTGTCGACAGCAAGTCATTGCCCGATCCCGTCACGCCCGAGTTCATCAGCGCCGTGCAAGAGGCGCTGTCCGGCCTCGACAAGGTCGTCGTGTCGGGCAGCGACATCCGGCAGGCCCTGCTTCAGGGCGGATCGCCCGCGACGCCCGAAGACCTGCGCAAGCGGTTCGAGGCATTCCTGACCGACCGCTGCAAGGGCAAGGACACCACCAAGCTGCGCTTCGTGGTCGAGTGAACTTCCGCCAACCGATATTGAGATGAGACGAACCGATGACTGAACAACTGAAGATGGATGGCGGCACGAACGGCGGACCGGTCGAATGCCTGGGCATGACGTTCCCCAGCGATGACGCGCGTCGGGAGCACTTCCTGAAGCTCTTGGCCGAGAAGCTGAAAGAGCCGGAGTTCCGTGCTCAAGAGGGCTTTCCGGAAGGATCTGATGACGCGATCCTCGCGCTATCTGATCCACCCTTCTACACGGCGTGCCCTAACCCTTGGCTAGGCGACTTCGTGCGATCGTACGGAACGCAATACAACCCGGACGAAGTCTATTCTCGCGGTCCCTTTGCTGCTGATGTGAATGAGGGGCGGAATGACGCGATTTACAACGCTCATAGCTATCATACTAAGGTCCCACCAAGGGCCATTGTTCGCTACCTACTCAATTACACACAGCCAGGGGACGTCGTTTTTGACGGCTTCTGTGGCACAGGGATGACGGGAGCCGCGGCTCAACTATGCGCAGATCGATCTGTAGTTCAGTCTCTTGGTTATCGAGTTGACGAAAAAGGCACAATCTATGCCCAAGAGAGTGATGTAGGGGGGCGCGTATGGAAGGAAGTGTCAAAACTTGGTGCGCGCAGGGCTATAGTAAACGACCTATCGCCTGCCGCAACCTTCATATCCTATAACTATAATCGGGACTGTGATCCGGATTACTTCTCGAGAAGCGTGGAGCCGCTCCTTGCTCAAGCTGAAGAAAAATTTGGGTGGATGTTTCAGACCTTGCATCAACCTGAGTCCGGAGAAATCGAAGCCGCAACTGCGATTTTGGGAAGCGAAGAAAACCCTGACTTGTCCAGTGCAGGGACTTGTGGGCGAATAAACTACATTGTCTGGTCAGACATGTTCGTGTGCCCTGAGTGCGCTGGTGACATTATCTTTTGGGATGTGGCGGTCGATCGGGAGAACGGAAAGGTCCTCGACCAATTTCAATGCCCGCATTGTGACAGCGATTTGGGGAAACGCAATCTTGAACCAAAGATGGAAACGAGCCATGACAGCGCGCTGAGCACGGATGTAAAGCATCGCGTGCAGTTGCCTGCCTTTATTTCATACACTTATGGCGGTCGTCGGTATGAGAAGCAGGCGGATTCCGTTGATATTGCACTGGCAAAAAAGATCGCTGGCTCCAAACCGGAGCATTGGTATCCAGCATTTCCGTTGAAGAAGGGTGATAAGACTGGCGAACCAATTAAACTAGGCATTACGCATACTCATCATTTTTATACGGGTAGATCACTAACGATCCTTTCTTTCTACCGTTCGCATGGTCTGACGCATTGGGCGCCTTTTAGCGCGTTAACACCAAGAGCAACCAGAATGCACAGAATCGCTGCTAGTCGCCTGGGTGGAGCAAAGAAAGGCGAAGGCGGCGCTACAGTCGGTGTTATCAACGGAACGCTATATGTGCCGTCACTTTCTGTAGAAATGAATGTAATGGATCAAGCTCGGGACCGACTAAAGGCCTACAGCAAAGCTTGGTTCAGAAAATCGCCAACTATCGTGACTACCCAGTCGTCCACCGCACTCGATGGAATCCCAGACGCATCCATTGACTATGTCTTTATTGATCCGCCTTTTGGTTCGAATTTGATGTACTCGGAACTCAATTCTCTTTGGGAGGGATGGCTAAAGGTTTTCACTGCCGATGATGCCGAAGCCATAGAGAACAAGACGCAAGGAAAGCAGCTGGATGATTATCGTCGCTTGATGGCCAGGTGTTTTGGGGAAGTTTTTCGCATACTAAAGCCAGGGCGTTGGGCAACGATTGAATTTTCAAACACGCAGGCAAGCGTATGGAATTCCATTCAAAATGCTATTCAGGAAGCGGGTTTGGTCGTGGCGAACGTCTCGGCGCTCAACAAGAAGCAAGGTAGCTTCAATGCTGTGACAAACCCCACATCGGTGAAGCAAGATCTGATTATTTCAGCCTACAAACCGAACGGCGGATTGGAAGAGCGATTCAGGAGAGCAGGCGCTACCACTGATACAGCGTGGGATTTTGTGCAGAACCACCTGAAACAGCTTCCGGTTACTCGGGCCAAGGGCGGTGTTCTGGACTATGTCACAGAACGAGATCCTCGAATCCTATTTGATAGAATGATTGCGTGGTTCATTCGGCACAATGCGTTGGTCCCACTTTCCAGCCAAGAGTTTCAGTCGGACCTGCAACAGCGTTTTGTTCTTCGAGATGGTATGGTTTTCCTTCCGGAGCAGGTTGCGGAATACGACCGAAAGCGCGCCCAGTCTGCACAGGCTCCTCAGATGGAGCTATTCGTTTCCGATGAGCGGTCGGCGATCGATTGGCTGACGGATTTCTTGCGCAAACGACCCTCCACCTACCAAGAAGTGCATCCTGAGTTCACGACCCTGGTTGGCGCTGGATGGAAGAAGCACGAAGAGAAGCCTGAGCTTTCGGCTTTGCTGGAAGACAACTTCCTACGCTTTGATGGGAACGGCGACGTGCCGAGCCAGATCCACAGCTATCTCTCGACCAACTTCAAGGACCTCCGGGGTCTTGAGAAGGAAGACCCGCGCCTGAAGGCCAAGGCAAAGGACCGCTGGTATGTGCCTGATCCGAACAAGGCGAAGGATCTGGAACAAAAACGCGAAAGGTCTCTGCTGAAGGAGTTCGAAGCCTACAAGACCGCGAACAAGCGCCAGCTCAAGGAGTCGCGCCTCGAGGTGTTGCGCGCTGGTTTCAAGACGGCCTGGGCTGCGAAGGACTACAAGACGATCATTGGCATAGCCGAGAAGCTTCCGGACGAGACGCTGCAAGAGGATGAAAAGCTCCTGCTCTGGTACGACCAGGCGCTGACCCGTACGGAGGCTGATGCGTGACGCATGCCTCCCAAGACTTTGGCATTGGCGCGTGGTGCTGGCATGAACGACATGCCGCACCCTGCCGCGTCGTGGACCGGGAGGAGATGTGGGGCGAAACCGCATACCGCGTCTGGCTCCCGGGCAAGGATGCCGTTGTCCGTGCCAGGTCTCGGGAGCTAGGACCACTCGACGCTGTCCGAACGACAGTCGACCAGATCCTGCACACGGCCGCCGCGGCAAAGCTCCTGGATGCGCTGGAAGACAATCTGCTTCTGGCGCCGATCCAGTCGAGCGTCGTTCCTTTGCCGCATCAGCTCTACGCCCTGAACCGCGCCATGAGCCGGGATCGGATTCGTTATTTGCTTGCGGATGAGGTGGGGCTCGGCAAGACCATCGAAGCCGGTCTGATCCTTCGGGAGTTGAAGCTTCGCGGCATGGCCAAGCGGATCCTTGTCGTCGCGCCCAAGGGTCTTGTGCGGCAATGGCAGGCCGAGATGCGCCTGCACTTTGGTGAGAACTTTCAGTTCATCGAGCCGTCAGAGCTTTCGGCATATCGTCAGTTCCGAGATGATGAGGAGAATCTCTGGCGACTTCACGATCAGGCGATCTGTTCGCTGGATTCGGTGAAACCGCTCGAAGGGCGGCGCGGATGGAGCGCGGAGCAACTCAGCACCTACAATCGTGAACGGTTCGAAGACCTAATTTCGGCCAACTGGGACCTTGTGATCATCGACGAGGCTCACCGAATGGGAGGCAGCACGGATCAGGTTGCGCGCTACAAGTTGGGCGCGGCACTTGCCGAAGCTGCTCCGTACCTTCTGCTTTTGTCGGCAACGCCGCACCAAGGGAAAACGGATCAATTCCACCGTCTGATGCAGCTGCTGGATCGGGACTCTTTCCCCGATGAGAACAGCGTCTCGAGCGATCGCGTGCGCCCGTTCGTTGTTAGAACAGAGAAGAGGCTTGCGATTGATGCTGAAGGCAAGCCTCTGTTCAAGCCACGAATGACCCGCATTCAGGCTGTCGCCTGGCTTGACCGGCACAAAGCACAGCAAGGGTTGTACGAAGCGATCACTGAGTATGTTCGCCACGGCTATAACCAAGCCATGGCATCAAAGCAGCGGCACATCGGCTTCTTGATGATCCTTATGCAGCGTTTGGTGACGTCCAGCACTGCAGCTATCCGTGCAACCTTGGAAAAGCGCCTCCTCGCTCTGGACGACGACCAGCGACAGCTTCAGCTCTTTTCCACCGAAGGTGTCGGAGACTGGCATGAGCTAACGGGTGATGACCAGATCGATATCGCCGTGGCCTTCGATGCCTTGGATGACGAGCGAAAAGATGTTGAGGCACTCTTGTTCCTCGCTCGTGAGACAGAGGCGCAAGGAACAGACGCAAAAGCCGAAGCACTACTCGAGCAGATCTACAAGATTCAGCAGGAGGAAAACGATCCTGAACTCAAGGTTCTGGTTTTCACCGAGTTTGTTCCGACCCAGGCCATGCTCGCGGAATTTCTCGAAAGCAGGGGGTTCTCGGTTGCAACGCTCAATGGGAGCATGGACCTTGAGGCGCGTGGCCGCGCGCAGCGGGCATTCTCGAAAGATGTGCGTATCCTGATCTCGACGGACGCTGGCGGCGAGGGCCTCAATCTTCAATTCTGCCATGTCATCATCAACTTCGACATGCCGTGGAACCCGATGAGGGTCGAGCAGCGTATTGGGCGCGTGGATCGCATTGGGCAACCGCATATTGTGCGAGCTATCAATTTCGTACTCGAAGACACCGTCGAGCATCGGGTTCGCGAAGTTCTCGAAACAAAGCTCGCTGTGATCGCCGAGGAATTCGGCGTGGACAAAGTTGCCGATGTGATGGATTCGGTCGAGGCGGAGCCACTGTTCGACGAACTCTTTGTACAGGGGATCCAAGACCCGGCATCGATCGAAACAGAATGCGATGCCGTTCTGACGCAGCTTCGATCCTCGTTGGCAGAGAACCGGAAGAATAGTGATCTGCTCGCCGACGGCCATGAACTAGAAGCCGATGATGCGCGCAAGTGGCGAGACCATCCGGCACAGTTTTGGCTGGAGCGGGCAATCACAACTGGCCTCCCTGCGCGGGGGGGTGAAGCCAAGAAGGAAGGCGATACCTGGCGGATACGGTGGGCCGATGGCACAGAGTCATCTTCGGTGTGTTTTGATGCGCGCACCGCGGGAGATCGGCCCGAAGTAGAGTGGGTCACGCTGGAAGATCCAAGAGCGCAGGCTTTGATTGCCGATCTTCCGCGTTGCATCGCCGGTCAACCCGTCTCGGCCGTCCGCATAACAGGCCTGCCTGATAGTGTGAAAGGCGTTTGGTCGCTTTGGGAAGTCAGTCTGGCAGCTGACGATTTCAGCCGCCGCCGCTTCCTATCCGTTTTCGTCAATGATGAAGGGCGCGCCTTCCAACCGACGGCAAAACGCATTTGGGACGTGCTTCTGACGGAGCAGATCGAGCCGATTGCTGCGCCTCAGATCGAGGCGCCGCGCGACTGGTTCGAGAGATCGAAAAGGGCTGCGGTCACGCAAGGAGAGCGGGTGTTCTCCGATCTTGTGACAGAGCACAAGGCTCGGATCGAGGAAGAACGCGAACGCGCACTCTATGCTTTCGAAGCTCGCCACCAGGCGATTGGCAGAGTGGGGCTTCAGACTGTTCGTGATTATCGACGGAAGCGGCTGCAGAAAGAACACGAAGCTCGTATGGCGCAGCTCGATGCTGCGGCATCTTACTCGCCCGATCTCAATGCCCTCCTCGTGTTGCGAATTGGCGAAACGGTGGCTGGTGCACGATGAGTATTTGGGCTGATCGTATCCTGCGGGAGTTTCCCGCAGATCTGTCTCGCTTCTGGATCGCCTTGGATCCGGATGGCCTGCTCTTGGATGAGACCATTCTGCTTGGGCTTCGCGAACGCGAATTTGAGGTTCTCCCGTTCGAAGATTCTGTTTCGTTTAGAACCGAGTATGAAGAGCGTTATCGATCCGCATGGGATGTGGGTCAGAAAGGTACCGCGAAGGCGCTCATCCTGCAGTGGCGGGGCGCGGACATCAATTCCATCCCTTGGGACTACATCAGGGCAGCACGACAAGTCAGCCTGAGCTTGGCTGATCTTTTTCCCAACCTGAATTATGGTGTCGTCCGCAAGCTCGACTCTGAACACCATGAAGGGCTGTTCCAAGCCTACCAGAAGCATGTGACGCAGCTGCTCGGTGAGGCTGAGACCAAGAATTTTGTCCTCACGCACATCTTCAGGCTTAGCCCTTATCTGCTGAATCGACCGGAGGATTTCTGGCGAGAAGCTCTGCGGCTTCACTATCGCGGGGCTGGCCTTCCCAGCCTATTTGCAGACCATGTCGCAACCGTTCTTCGGGACACATCTCTTGGAAGTCTTCCGATTAGTGAACTGCTCGCCTCAAAACCCTTTATGCTCCGCGCAATACAGGAATCTTGGGCGCGTTTCGTCGCAAAATATGGCGTTGAACCTGATGCCCGCGGCAGGGATCAGGTGCCGGTCGAAGGCCATGCGTATGACGTGCCCTTTGATCACCCCGACGTAAGGGTGATCATAGATACCATGTTCCTCGAGGGAGCCCTTCAGCCTATTGAGGCAAGTGTCCGTCCTGAGCACCTTCCCGATTGGATACAGGTTGGTCTGATCTATGACCCTCAGGCACTTGCGCATTTGGTGTCGGAGGGAGCGAAAAGGAACGCAGCGAGTCTACCCTCGGAGGGGGCGTCGCATCGAGATTGGGTAGAGGCGGCGCGCCGCCTTGGAGAACTCATCTACCGCTTCAACGAACTGAAAGCGGCGGACGCAGGTAACCTGCAGGGGCAGCTCCAGAGCTTGCAAAGAGAGGCCGATGCCCGCCTCAAGGATTGGGTGTTTCAGCATTTCGCAGACTTGCCCTCCCTACCCGTCGCAAAAGCGCCGGTGATGGTACATCACGTGCCGCGCTATCTCGCGATGCGCAGGGGCTTTGGCGAAGATCGAATTGCTCTTCTGGTCTTTGATGGTTTGGCATTGGACCAGTGGGCCCAGATCAGGGACCACCTGTCGACCAAGCTTCCCGACTTTTCCGCCGACGAGGGCGGCTGCTTTGCGTGGCTGCCGACGCTGACGTCAATCTCTCGCCAGGCACTCTTTTCGGGCCTCAAGCCACGGGAGTTTCAAGGCTCAATGGATTCGACGGCACAAGAGCCGTCTCTCTGGACGAAGTTCTGGCAAGAAAACGGCCTCCGGAAGCCAGGGGTCGTTTACCAAAAGGGGCTAAAACGTTCCGACCAATTGGCTCTACTCGAGGACGTACTTTCAAAGCCGACGACCAAGGTCGCGGGCCTTGTCGTTGATATGGTCGATGAAATTGTCCATGGAGCAATGCTTGGGAAACGCGGGATTGCTGGCCAAATTCGCGAGTGGTGCGATACCGGCTTCATTGAAAAGCTGTTTCTCATGCTTGCTCAGCACGGCTATCATATTTACCTGACTGCGGACCATGGCAATGTTGATGCCGACGGCATTGGACGGCTCAGCCAGGGCGTTGTCTCCGAGATGAAGGGTGAGCGCGTCAGGGCCTATCGCAGCGCGGACCTTGCTGCATCCGTTCCGCCCGATATCGATGCATTTCAGTTTGGCGGTCCAGGGCTTCCGTCCGACTTCTTGCCAGTTTACGCGAATGAACGCGGCGCGTTTGTGCCAAGAGGGAACAAGATCGTTGCTCACGGAGGAATGGCGTTAGAGGAACTGGTTGTGCCGTTTGTGAAGATAAGAATGAAGAAAGAAGAACATGCGAGCGACAGCACCTCAGATAGGATTTGACCGCTTCATCCGCCTCGAGTGGGCGAAAAAAGCGCTGGAAGTCAGGGCCGGTCTCGCTGACATCAGCGAGCTCGATGCTCTGTTGGACGAAGCCCATTCAGGGCCTGCGGCTAGGAAGAAGACCAGAACCGTACTAAACCGCCTTTGGTTGGAGCCGCGAAAGGATCTGGAGCCTTTTGCTCAACGCGGCGTGGAACTGTTCCAATCGGCACCCTCTACCTCGCCGGCGGCCCTGACATGGGGCATGGCTATCGTGACATATCCCTTCTTCGCCAAAGTGGCCGAGATCGTTGGCAGATTGACCTCGCTTCAAGGCGACTGCACGACCGCTGAAGTGCATCGTCGGATGGCAGAAATCTATGGCGAACGTGAGGGGACCAGAAGGATGACCAATATGGTCCTTCAGTCTCAGATAGACTGGGCGCTGCTTGATCGAAGCGACAACGGCAAAACGTTAACCCGGAAGAAAGCCTGTGCGTTGGAGGGGTCGGACCTCGTTCGTTGGATGACAACCGCCGTTTTGGAAGCTGTAGGTCGTCCTGTCGGACTCGGAACGTTAGAGGCCCAACCTGTGATTTATCCCTTTGGCCTTGGCGACAATCTTGGCTTTGTCCTCTCATCTGCGTCTGATCTTGACCTGCGCGCGGATAGTGCCGGAAACCAATCTGTCTCGCTCAGAGAATAGGCAACGCCTATGGCGCTGCCTCACTTCTACGCAAATCATTGTAGTTGGTTCGACGCCCGTGGATTCAGGTTCAACCAGTACCTCGTATGGCGTCGTTCTCCAGTTCGGCTGAGCGCACCTTTCTCGACTAGGTCCTGCAGATCGCGGGTTGCGGTAGCGCGTGAGGTTCCGGTGATCTTGAGATAGTTGTCGGGTAAGCGCCCGATTTTTACCGCAGCGGTTGATTGTTGACGCGGGCGATGATGTCGGGCTCAGCGACGAAGTCTTCGAGGAAGCTGTGCCATGCCTCAACGGACACTCGTGCTGATGCCAGCATGTCGCGCAATTCGTCGATGCCCTCGTCGGTCAGCGCCGTAATGTAGTCGTCCCGTCCGATGTGGACGCTGACGATGTTGCCGTAGGAGAGGTTGTCGTCGTTGCTGACGATGGCCTCGAGAAGTCCAGGATCCTCGCCCAGCAGGCTGGCGACATGGGCGATGGAGCAGACGTAGGTCGTCGCTGCCATCACGCAGCCTCGCTGCGTTTCTGATCTGCCGGCTTCCAGTTCCAAGGGAGTAATTCGGCCAGCCGGTTGACCATGTGATCGTGGATACGGTCCAAGACATCTGCGAGGTAGGCCTGCGGATCGAGGCCGTTCATCTTTGCCGTCTCGATGACGGTCATGGCGCGGGCGAGCGTTTCACCGCCGGTATCCGAACCCGCGAATAGCCAGTTCCGCCTGCCAACGCCAATGGGCCGCAGCGCGCGCTCGGCGGGATTGTTGTCGATGGCCACGCGCCCGTCCTCCAGAAACAGCGTGAATGAAGCCCAGCGGCTCAGCCCGTAGCGGAACGCCTTGGCCAGATCACTCTTACCGGGAATACGGGTGAGCTGCCTTTCGGCCCAGTCCCGGAACGCATCAACCTTGGGCTTGCTTTCCTTTTGGCGCACGGCCAGCCGCAGTTCGGCAGGCTTGCCGCTGATTTCCCGTTCGATGTCGTAGAGCTTGCCGATACGGTCGAGCGCCTCGCGCGCGATTGCGGATTTCGTCGCGGTCCAGACATCGTGAAAGTCGCGGCGAAGATGCGCCCAGCACGCGGCCTCCCGGAACTGGCTCTTGCCGTCCAGGTCCGCGGCATAGAGCTTGGCATACCCCTTGTAGCCATCAGCCTGGAGAATGCCGCTGGTCTCGCTAAGATGGGCGAGGACATGCTCTTCCTTCCAGTCCGGGGCAAAGTGATAGACCGCACCCGGCGGGGCCGTGCCCGCCCATGGGCGCTGATCCCGGACATAGGCCCAGATCCGGCCTTTCTTGACGCCCTTTCCGAGCCCCTTGTCGCGGCGGCCGCGATCGAGAACCCGGATGGGCGTGTCATCTGCGTGCAGAAGATTGCTGGCCATGATCTCGGCCTCGATCTTCTCGATCAGCGGCGCCAGCGTCTTCATTGCCCCGCCGCACCAGTCGACCAGGGTCGTGTCAGGGATGTCTGCCCCCATGCGGGCGAAGATCTCGTTCTGACGATACAACGGCACGTGGTCGTCGAACTTCGAGGTCAGCACATAAGCCAGAAGGTTCGGGCCCGCCATGCTCCGTGGGATCGGACGGCTGGGTGCCGGGCTTTGAACCATACGCTCGCAGCGCCGGCAGGATTTCTTGATACGCGCGATCTCGATGACCTTCAGCTGGGCTGCAATCATGTCGATCAGCTCGCTGACATCCTCCCCGACCACACGCAGATCGCCCCCGCAATCCGGGCAACTGTCGCCGGGGTCAAGCTCGCGGCGTTCGCGCGGCGTGTCCTGCGACACCTTCGGACGGCGGCGCCTCGACTCCCGCGGTTCGGCTGGTTCCGGGGTCTGGTTGTCCGTCTCCGGCTCATCATCGCCCTCCGGCGGCAGTTCATCCGCCTCGGCGAGCGCAACCTGCAGGTCCTCCAGCGCCAGTTCCAGTTGCTCGATCTCCCGCTCGATCTTTTCCGAACTGGAGCCGAATTTCTGCTTCTGCAATCTGGCAATCCGGACGCGCAGCGCCTGAACCAGCAGATCATGCGCCCGCAAACTGGCGGACATCTTTTGGTTTTCCGCCTGCAACGCGGCGATCATCGCCTTCAGAACGGCGGGATCATTGGGGAGAGGCGTGGCTTCTACGGACATGGTGGTGGATACCATTCTCCCAGATCGGACGCCATAAAAACAAACAATTCCAGAGAGATAAATCAGCCCGTCCGGGCTGGTGGCGCGCCCCAATCCGGCCTGCGCCAGTCGATCCCCTCCCAGAGCATGGCCAATTGAGCGGCGGTCAGACGCACGCTGCCATCCGTCGCCGCAGGCCATGGGAAACGACCCTTCTCCAGGACTTTGTAATACAGGCAAAAGCCCTGGCCATCCCAATACAGAAGCTTCACCCTGTCGCCGCGGCGCCCTCGAAACGCGAACACGGCACCGTTCGATGGCCGCTGCCTCAAGACATCCTGCGCGATCGCTGAAAGCCCCGCGATACCTTTGCGCATATCAGTGTGACCGCAGGCCAGGTAAACGCGAATGCCGGTGCCCGGGCCGATCATGCCGCCTCCACCGCCTGGATCAAACGGGTCAGCACCGCCGCATCCACATGGGCATCGACCCGCAAGCTGCGACCATTGCGCAGAACCACCTCAATCAACGCCAAGCTCGCTTCAGGGGCGCACGCTTCCGGCGGTTCCGGCGGCGACGTAATATCGACGGGCAGGAATAGCGTCGCGTCGTCTGGCGTCAGAAGCCCCTTCCTCCTCAGCTCGTATCGCCAGGCATAGATCTGCTGCCGCCTGATCTCGTGGCGCTGTGCGACCTGCGACACGGTCGCGCCGTTCACCCCGACCGAAAGCACAATCGCCAACTTCTCGTCGTCACTCCAGCGGCGCCGACGCTCCAAGCCAAGAATTTCGCCCCGCACAGCTGCCTCCCTCCCTGTAGG
Source organism: Leisingera thetidis (assembly GCF_025857195.1). Taxonomy (NCBI): domain Bacteria; kingdom Pseudomonadati; phylum Pseudomonadota; class Alphaproteobacteria; order Rhodobacterales; family Roseobacteraceae; genus Leisingera; species Leisingera thetidis. Next base: position 39,545 of record NZ_CP109792.1, read on the forward strand.
AGACGTCATTAAAGACGTCTTTATGGACGTCTCTTAGCAATCTCCAGGACACACGAGCAGGCGGTTCAAATCGGGCGGTTACGTTGTCGGCGCTGAGGCCGCCTTTGAAACCGCCAGGGCCTTCCCGAAATATTCGAGCGATGGCCTTGGCCTGGCGTTCGTTCAAGTGGTCTCTGTGACGATCGTAGAAGTGTGCCTTGCTGATGAAGAAGCCGACGCGGTCGAGTGTTGCCTGTTGGGCCTTCAAGACAACTTCTGCGAACCAGACGAGCCAATCGGTCACGTCGAGTGTTTTTTGATGCTGCTCGAGCTGATCGTAGTATCCCTTGCGCTCCTTCTCGATGGTGAAGGCGAGCGAGATGAGGGTCGGCTGGCCAATGTTCTGCGCCAGCGACTTTTCAGCGAGGGCGCGACCCAAGCGGCCGTTGCCGTCTTCGAATGGGTGGATACTCTCGAAATAGAGGTGGCTTAGCCCTGCGCGCGTCAGCGCTGGAAGCGGCTCTGCTCCCCCCGGCCCGGTCTTGTTGAACCAATCCGCGTATCGCTCCATCTCGGGCATGACCCGCTCCGAGGGCGGCGCTTCGAAATGGATCGTGGGCCGGTCAAGGCGGCCGGAAACGATTTGCATCGCCTCGGCGTGGTGTCGGTAGGCCCCGATGGTTTCCAACCGACGGTCATGGGACAGGAGCATCCGATGCCAGCGGTACAATGTCTCATGGGTCAGCGGCTCTGCAAAACTGGAATAGACGTCGACCATCATTTCCGCGACGCCCTGTTCGCGCGGTTTGGCAGGGTAGCTGTCCGGATCGAGGCCCAGATGGCGGCGCAGCGAAGACTGGACACTGAGCCGATCGAGGATTTCACCCTCGATGGCGCTCGTCTGCATCGCTTCCTCGCTGAGCAGTTCGATGCGGAGTTGCTCGCGTTCCGGCTGGCTGACATGATGGACCGCGCCGAGGATTTCTCCGGACGACAGCAGGAACGTCTGCTCAAACGGCTCCAGAGCGGAGGCGTCATACCGGAAATCCGGCCAATCGGGCAGCGTCCAGTTCCAAGCCATGAGTTATAGACATCCTTTCTATAACTCATATCTAGACCACTTCTGAGGCATAGAAGTCAACTCTATCGCTCAAAGGACCTGCGGGATGGGGTGACCCACAAACCGACGCGAGGCCTTGAGCTAGGCCTTTTCAAGGTGCGTCAGATCTTGCTGCCGCGGTCTGGGGGTCTTCGGATCGACTGGGTTCTGTTCCGGCGCTTGAATGAATGGTTCATAGCGAACGTTCGCCATGGCGCGGTCGAACCAGGCAGGCTGCACGTCGCCATTGTTCCATTGGTAAAGGTAGCCAACCAGATTTTCAGATGTCTTGCAGAGGATGCGCATGATCGGTTCGCCAGTCAGGCGGGGCTTCGTATTCATAATGCGTTCCTCCTAAATGGACCTCGCAACTCGTCACTACTGAGGTCTGAAAATCTATATGACGCTCATTAGCGCCACGTTTTCCGCAACTGCAAGGCGAGCTTCCGCCGTTGGGCGAAAATCCACCGGCGAAATGCAAGTTATCTTTTCAGATAGGTCTCTTGCGGTGTGTGCTGCTCATGCGGCGATGCAGCACGAGCAGCAATTTCTTCCAAGATCTTGTCGATCTCGCCCCATATGCGTGGTTCCACTTGGCCGCGGATCAGGGCCCATTTACTCAAGACGTCGAGGGGGTCGTGGTCTCGGAGGAGGACACCCAGGCTGGCCGCATCGACTGCTAGAGATGTACGGGCCTGCCACTGCGTGTTGCGAGTGCGTCGCTCCTCCGCGACTGGGGCGAAGACCGGCGACAGTTGCCAGCCTTTGACTGCACGGCGCAGGGCGGCACGCACCACATGTGCAGGCTCAACACCACAAGTTTCCAGCGCTGCTTCCTGTCGTTCGAGTGCGTTGACCCTGATGTCGATCTTCCGGGTCGGGCTCAAAGCGCGCGCCGATACGGGAGCTCTCAGGCTGGTATGCGGGTCAGAGCTTTCCGCGGTGACTTGGTGCAGCGCCACGGCACTTTCCGGCGCACGCTCCGACTCGTGCCGATCAGCGCCAACGTCAGCGACTGGGGTGCCTGTCTTTGTTGCTGTGACTTGTGCCTCATCTTCCTTCCCGGGAACCTCGCGGTCACCCTGTTGCAGGGTCGCGGCGTAGGCTGGGTCGGGCCTGGTGATGGTCGGGATCTTCTTGCGCAATCGACTGTCCTCACGCAGCAAGAATGTTGTTGAGAATGTCCGTCGCCTCCTCAAGAGCCTCGACGACATGACGTACATGTGGACGCATCAGAGGGTTTGGATCGGATTGCTTTTCCAGCGCCAAGGCGTGGAGAAGCCCCTTCTGGTCCAACTCCTTGTAAGTGTTCCGTCGCATCATGACGGTCTCAATCACCGGAAAACGGGTGAGCGCCTCTTCAATCAGGGCGGCGTCAGCACGGGTCGTTTTCGGGTCGACCATGTTGAGGACGACGTGGTGGCGCGGAAGGCTAGAGGGGTCGTCAACACGGGATTTCAGCTTCTCAAACCAATCGGCAGTCTGCACTCCGACATCGAAATCAGACGTCGACAGCATGACGGGCGTCACGATGTGGTCCGCAAGCACCGCGATGCCGTCTGACCATTCGGCACCGACCCCTGCGGTATCGATGAAGATGAAGTCTGCTGTGCCTGCCGTGTAGACCTGATCGATCTGATCCTCGACACCCGCCACGCTTTCGACGGTGGCCGAGCAGAGAAGCGGCGAACTCAGCCCACCGGCTTGCGCCCGAGCATGCCAGGCCCCGAGTACTCTCGTGCTGTCCGTGTCGATCAACATCACTCTGCGTCCGGCGGCGATCGCAGCGCTGATCAAGGCGCGCGAAAGCGTCGTTTTTCCACTGCCCCCTTTCCGGGCCATCGCTGCGATCACCACAAGATTTTCGTTCGGCATTCTGATCCTCCGCAAAAATAGTGAAACGCAACGATAATGCTAAAGTGTCGCTAAACGCATGAGGCTGAGGGGTCAAGCAGAAGTCGGGCTGCGACCCGCTTTTGGCATGCAGCGGGCGGCGTTGTGCGATGACCGTGCGACGTCTGCCGTGGCGCCTTCAGCATTCGTCGTGGGGCACGACACACCCTCCAAATGTCGGGATGCGCTTGGCGATGTGCTGCGGACGGAATGCAGGTGACGGATAGCGCGCTCCAGGCGACGGGAGGCAGTCTCGCGTATGTCGTTCTGCGGGTGACGCGAGACGGTCAGCACGCAGCAAAACCCGTCTTGCGGGGTGCAAGAGACGGGGCGCGAAAGACGCGATGCGCGATGCGGAGACCGCATCGCGTGGTGCAATGAGCGCGACGCGCGATCCATTTGACAAAGGACGGGAAATCGCCCCTGCAGGGCGATTTTCTACATTGAGTACAAGCCCTTATGGCCGACTCCACTTGCCTGGGGAGTCGGCGGGCTTGTACGAAGTTGGCAAGAAATAGGAACGTTAACTTCAAAATGCCCCGCCGCAGCAGACTGTCAGAGATCGAGCGATCGACCATCGCCCAGGAGCGCCGGAACGGCGTCTCCGCGGCGTCATTGGCCGCGCGCTACGATGTCAGCCTGAAGACGATCTACAACGTGGTGAACCACTGGGGTGAGCGTCAGACAGCGAACGGCAGCCGATCGCGGGTTGTGGGGATCCGGGTCTCGGACGACGACCTGCGCCGGTTCGACGCGGCGCTGTTGCGGCGCGGGATTGCGCACCGCTCGGATGCAATGCGCCGCCTGATGCTGGCGGCCGAAGGTGTCTTCCTGCCCGACGACGAGATGTGCGACGAGTTGCGCAGCCTCGGCGCCGCGCTCAACCGGGTCGGCAACAATGTGAACCAGATCGCGCGACGTCTGAACGAGACCAAGGTGCGGGGCGAGAGACTGTCCTACCCGGCCTCAAGTCACCGTGACGTCCGCGCCCTTGCGGGTCTGGTCTTCGATCTGGCCGACCAGGTCCAGGAGATGTCGCGTGCGCGGCGCAGCGTGCTGGACCTTGAGATCAGCTCTGCCCTGGCGGGCCTCGCCGAGAGGAATGAGAATGGCGCGGAGTGACCGGGTCCGTGGCATCGACCCGGCGCTATTTGACCGCGGCTGGAGCCGAGTTTCGGGATCCTGGCAGGGGCTTTCCAAGGGCGCGCAGATGGTTCGGGCCGCGCGCGGCTATTCGCCAGCGATCTTCAAGGCTATCTCGAAAGGGGGCTGTCACACCGGGGCGCAGCTACGGGCGCAGCTCACATATCTCACGACGAAGTCGACCCATATCCTCGACAGCCGCGGCACCCATGACGGGAAGAAGCAGCTCTCAGAAGCCGAGATCAACCGAGTGGCGCGGCGGTTCGAGAACCAGTGGAACGAGCGCTACAGCCCCAAGCTTGGCCATACGTCGCATCTGCTGATGGCATTCCCGGTTGGGACCAGGGGTGAAGAGGTGCGCGATATCACCCAGGCAGTCTGCGAGAAGTTCTTTCAAGGTGAGGGCTCGCAATTCGACTATATTGCTGCAATACACCAAGATCGCGCGCATCCACATGCGCATATCGTTCTGAACCGCCGCAGCAAGGATGGCGAAATGTTCTTTCTCGGGAAGGATCATCACTTCAACTATGACGCCTTTCGCGAGGCGATGGTCGAAGCGGCCAGAGGACACGGGATCCGCCTTGAGGCGACGCGTCGTCTGGATCGCGGCGTCACGACCTACCGCGCCGAGATCGATGAAATCTACAAGGCCCGCGACGAGGGCCGTCCCCCTGTCGAGCGCCAGAGAACCGGCGCTGACCTGGCGGCCGCTCTGGAAACCGTCCGGCACAACGCTTTGATCTATCGCGGGCTCGCGGCGGAGGCGTCCCGTTCGAATTTCGAAGACGTGTCCGAGGCGCTCGAGAGGGCCAGCACCATCCTTGCCAGTGGCGGTCAGATTCAATCTGACGGAGCCATCTACATGTCCCAAGACGATGCAGCGTTCGACACGCTGATCACCGAGTTTTCTCAGAACATTCGCCAGATCGAGGCGGCGATCGACAGGGCGCCGGCGGCCGAGAGGCCGGTGATCGAGCGCAAGCTGACCGACGTTCTGGCCTCGGTCGCGCATTTGAACCCGCTCGGGGATCGCTCCGCCGCCCTGGTCGATGCTCCGTCCCGGGACGGCATCTATGCAAGGTCAAACGCAAGTGAAGATCACCTCGCGCGTCTTGACGATGGAGAGGTGGCACCAAAGCTGGCCGAAGCGTTGCAAGGCACGGGCATCGATGCCGAGGCTGTGGCCGCGCGCCTGCGGGAAGGGGCTGGCAATGCCGCACTGGAACGCCAGTGGCTGGCACAGGATCTGCAGGGGATTGCCAAAGCAAGCGACCTCGATCTGGAGAAACCTGCGGACCGGGAAGAAGCGCTCGACCGGCTGGAAGCTGTGCATGTTCGGTTGGGCGATGTTCTGACCAATGTACGCGTCCTGCGCGCGCCAACCGAGGTCGACGAGGTGGATGACGCTGAGGCAGCGCTTGGTAAGCGGTTGACGACACCTGGGAGTGATCTCGCGCAAGACGGGTCCGACATCTTTGCCCCATCGGAGCGGCAGGCGTTCAGGGCGCTGGTGGCGCAGTTCCGCCGGACGGATTTCGATCACCCGTTCTCCGACGACCCGTCTGTAAGGCGGGCCGGCGCCGTGGAGGTTGAAGAGGCCCGCGTCGCGTTCGACGCCTATGCGCAGAGATCTCCGGAGCATGCCGAATTGGCCTCGATGGCTTGGGAACAGATGACTGACAGTCGAATGCCGCCGCAATATGCGGTATCGGAGCAGGACCGCACGCTTCATGCTGGCGACATGGACCTCGCCTTGCGGGATCCTTCGGATCATCTCGGTCCGATTACCGAAGAGCTTCGCACCCTCGCCCGCTATCGCACGGAGATGCCGGATGACGAGTTCGGGCAGGCCGTTAGGGGCGAAATCAATCACCTTCGTTCGCTCGGCGCGTCGCGTGCCTATATCAGCGAACGCAGTTTCGAGATCGAGGACCAGGCGCGACAAGACTACGCCGAGCGCCGGAATCTGGAAGAGACAGCGCCAACCGTCATGGCCTTTGTGCGAAACGCCGACGTCGAGGGCCCGCTCTCCGAGTCAGAGCAGCAGGACATCGTCCGGCAGATAAACGAGCGACTAAGCCCCGACGCAATCGACGCGCTGCGGGCCGGTAACGCGGACGTCCTGGACACATTCACCGAGGATCCGCTGCGCCAGCTGGAACTCGCCAAGACCTATCTTCAAAGCAGCGAGGTCACCGCGCATGGCCCAGCCATGGAGCGCGTTCTCGATGCTCTGGCCGAAGAGCAGATCGAGGCGCAGCGCGCGCGCCACGCCGCGGCACATGGTGAGAAGGGGATCACCCATGGATAAAGGCAAGATTGCCCTAGGAGTGTTGAGCCTCGTGCTGGTCGGTCTCGCCATGGGCTATGTCGTGGCGACCGGCTTTGTCATGTTCCGCTATGGGCTTTCTCCCACGCGTTTCGACGTCACCCTGCTTGCCCGCGAATATCGGGGTCTGTCTCAGTCCGCACCAAAAGACTTCCTCTGGGTGAACCTCTTCCTTGGCGGCTTCGGCCTGGCATCGCTGATGCTGAGCGTCACGCTTCTGGGGGATGCATTGACCCGCTTCGGGACGACGCATTGGCAGACTCGCAGCGAGATGAAGAGGAACGGTTTCTTTGCCAAGCCCGGCGGCGGCTTCCTTCTGGGCAAGCTCGGCTCCCCGAAATCCAAGCGCCCGTTCCTAGTCTCAAAAACCTTCCCCCACGCGCTGATCGTGGCGCCTACAGGCCGGGGCAAGGGCGTAGGGTTCGTGATCCCGAACCTTCTGACCTACAAGGGCTCGGCTGTGGTGCTCGACGTGAAAGGTGAGAACTTCCGCGAGACCTCGCGCTTCCGCGCCAGCATGGGGGACAAGGTTTTCCGCTTCGCGCCGACCGACTGGGACCGACCGACACATCGCTATAATCCGCTGGCGCGCATCGCGGCCATGACCAACCCCGACCGGCAGCAGATGGAGCTTAAACTCACCGCGAAGCTCTTCCTGCAGACCGACAATGAAAAGCTGAGCGGGCTTTTAGCCGGGGGTATCGACCTCTTCGTAGCGGCCGGTCTTCTGGCCTTCGAGCGCGGCGTTCCGACCATCGGCGAGATTTACCGCATCACAGCCTCGGGGGGCGACAAGCAGAAGGAATACCTGAAGCGTTCGCAGGAGGTGAAGAACAAGTCGGCCAAACTGATCTTCGAGCGTATGGCATCGACCAACAACGACACCCTCACTTCTTACCTCTCCCTCCTGATGACATCGGGTCTCGACACTTGGGACAACCGCGCGATCGACGCGGCCACCGCGACCTCTGACTTCTCATTCCGGGATATCCGCCGCCGCCCACATGCGATCTATCTTGTGGTCGAATCCGAGATGATCCGCCCGCTTGCCCCGCTGATCCGCCTCTTCTTTTCGGACCTGATTGCCTCGCTGCAGGCGCGGGAACCCGGCGATGACGAGCCGTGGCCGGTCATGATCTTGCTCGACGAGTTCGACCGGCTCGGCAAAATGCCGATCGTCGCCGAGAGCATCAAAACTCTGCGCTCCTTCGGCGGCAACCTCGCCATTGTCACCCAGACCATTCCGGCGCTGGACGAGATCTATGGTGAGAACACCCGCCGGTCGCTTCAGGGCGGCGCCGGAGTGAAGCTCTACCTCACCCCATCCGAGCAGAAGACAATCGAGGAGTTGAGCCAGGCCGTCGGCAAGACCACCAAGCGTGTGGTGACCCGCTCCCGCGCTGTTGGACGCAATCCATTCGAGGGGCGCAGCGTTTCGGAGAGGACAGAAGATACCCCGCTTCTGACAGAGGATGAGGCCCGGCGCATGGACCTCGACGAGGTCATCCTTGTGATCGACGCGCAGATGCCCATCCGCGCAAGAAGGGTGAAGTATTTCGAGGACCCGGTGTTGAAGGTTCTGCACGCCGGTCAATCGGGAAGCTTCCCATATCCGGACGAGGACGGCCTTCGGCGGGACCGACAGATGTCCGAGACTCGCGAGACGGTCGAGAAGCTGAAGCAAGAGCTGCAGGAAGTGCGGGCGGCCGCAGGCGCAAATGGTTCTGGGGTAGCGACCTCACCGGCAACGGCGGAGATGCCCGCATCGAATACGCAGAGTTCCACGCCTTCGCGGTCAAATCGCGCGCGGGGTCGAGCAGCTCGCGCGGGAGCTAGTGGAGGTGGGCCAGTGCAGTTGTCATTTGATCCGGTGGGGCTGGGGCTCAAGGAGCCGGATAGAGCAGAACTGGTAGCTGCGGTCCAGACGACACGGGCCATCATTGCAGAATATGCGTGATGCGAGGACGTTGTTCTTGCGGTTCAGGGGATCGGACGGAACACGCATTCGACAATGTTGTTATCGCTTTCGACATGGCCATCGGTGTGAAAGCGACCGAAGCCGCCGCCGTATTTTGTGAGGAAGGCATGCGGCCCGCCAAGATACAATCTAAGCGATTGCTGACGTACATTGCTTGATTTGGTTGCGCCGACTTGAGCATTCATCTCGGCAAAAATGGCACTCATTTTGTCATATCAAAACAAATGCAGTCGAAAAGGAGAGCATTATCAGCCAACTTTCCCCGATGTGTGACAGAAAATGCCAAATTTACATAGGATAAAATGGCACCTACCTTGATGTCATGGACACAAGGGAGGCACCGATGGCGTTCAAGGCAGAACTTCTCAAGAAGAAGCTGAAAGCAGAGGGGAAATCGCGCGACGAACTCGCCGCGGCGATCAAGAAGCATAAGCGCACAGTGAGTCGCTGGCTGGCGGGAACCAATCCGCCCAAGCCCAAGGATCTGGAGGCGATTGCCCGCGTTCTGAACTGCAAGCCTCAGGATTTCGATCCGTTCTTTGCCGACGTGGACTTGGGAGAAGTGTCCATCCAGGCCCATGTTTCTGCTGCGTCCCACAATGCCTACGAACTCATGCGTTGGCGTTATGGGGTCAGCCAGAAGCAGATCATGGAACTGGCACCCGTTCTCTTTTCGATTGTGGCCGGACATGCACTGAAAGTGCCGGTGCAGGACGACGAAGTAGCTCGCCTTGCCTTTGAAAACGGCCTCTCCGATCCGCGTCTGCAAGGGGGGCACCTTGAGGACCAAGCCAGCAAGCTCAAAAAATGTTTCGGAATCGAGACGTTACACCCTGGCACCGAAACGTCGCGGAATCTGTTCAGCGAGGCAATCGTTCGGCTGTCGGCGCAGATTTCAGACCATGTCGACACAAAGTGGTTCGTGGGGGCAGCGACCGAAGAGGCCCCGAATGCGGCCGGATTTATATCGGACATTGAGCTCGTAGAGGCTCTCTCTGGGGGGCAACCGCAGCTGGCTGAGGCCATCGCGAAAGGACGCATTCGGCTGTCCTCGGTCTTGCATCAGGCCAAGGAAGCCAAGGGCGGTGGCCTCTCGATTGAAGAGTTTTCTAAGGCCATTCGGGAAGCGCATGAGCAGGGCATGGAGGATCAGCGGAAGGCAGGTCTCAAGAAGCTGAAGGCCTGGCGCGCGTTCTATTCCGAACGCCATCCGGAACTGGCCGCGGAGTATGATGACCTCGTGGCGAAGCATTGCCATGAAGAAGGTTGGTACCCTGAGCGGTATACGGATGATGACCGTGTTCAAAGCTGGGTGAACCCGTTCCAGGAAGATTTGCATCTCAACGAAGATACGCTTTCTGAGTATCAGAGCCGCAAAGCTGCGGCCTCTGAAGGCGGCAAAATTGCCTTGGTTTTCCCGTTCGAAGATCCGATCTATCGCCGCTTTGAAGAACTCCAGCGTCACCGCTCCAAGCTCAAAAAGCAGTTCGAGGAGGAGTGGGCATGATGGCTGTGTGTGCAGACGCCTCTTTCGTCCTCAGCAACCACGCGGCAACGCGTATGGCCCAACGGAGTATTCGGCACGACAGTCTCGAACTTGTCCTTCTGCATGGGACACGGGTCAAGGCGCGGCATGATTGCGAGGAGTACATCTTGTCAGGACGGACCGTCCGGCACCTGACAGCCGCTGGCCTCGATGAGGAGATGATTGCAGCTGCGACCAAGGTGAGGGCGATTGTCGACGCCGCAGGTAATGTCGTGACCTGTTATCACCAGCGCAAAGGCCGATCACGACCGTTCCGCAGCAATTCCTGCCTTCGGAACACCAAGTACATGTGATTTTTCAAGGGACCGCAGAATGCGCGTCGTGTGAGTGGTACGCCCACGAAAGATACCGCTGCGCGCTTATCTCAAGACCATGCAAGCGAAGGATGCAACATGTCCGCTATTATCTATCAATCCACAAAATTCTACCATGCGCGCGAACAGTATTATGCCGTAGCAGGAGAGCACACGTTGCTCCGCCTGACCATTGGCAGCATCGGCGGCCACCAAGGCGGGGCCATCAAGACGGCCACCGCTAGCGATTTTGGCGCCCCGCCGATCTACCGGGACCGCGAAGCGTTGATCAACGCCCTGCAGGTCGGGATCCAGAACCTTGCCGGGGGCGAGGTGGACCTTTGCATCGACAGCGATGGCAAAGGCCGCAGGTTCGCCGAGATCTGCCTGTCCGGCACGAGGGATCAGTTGTTCGAAGCCCTTACTCTACTGGCCGATGAAATGGCCCGATATCTGGGGCAGCCGGCAGAGGTCGACCACACCGCCGGCTGCAGCGATCTTCGCGATCTATATGACGACCTGTGCATTGCCGAGGGCGCGCCGATTTATTTATCGGATGGCATGTATTTGGGATCTGGCGGGCGGCTGCTCTAATGATGCAGGTAACGCAGTTCACATCCCAGCAGCCCCAGTGCCGCGCGGCAAGTCCCGCTCTTCGACGATCGAGAGGTTGCCCTCAAAGCGAGGCTTGTCTAGCCTCCAATTCAGCTGGTGGAATGTCATGCTTACCCCCTATTTCGGCCCGATTTCAAAGGCATACGATTCCAGGGTGATCTAGCGCAGAAGCCTGGAGACTATTTCCGCAAGAGATGCCGTTTGCCAGTAAAGGGGGACACCATGGATATGACGGGAAATCCAGAGCGCTTTGGCGTGTTGCTGCCTCTCTGGCCGGACCTGCATACCCTAGCGACCGAAGCAGAGCAGAATGCCGACAAGCTCCCTGATTTTTCGACCATCCGCCTACGCAGCTTTTCGGAGGCAATGGTTTGCCACCTTTTTCGGCACCATGGTTTGCAATTGAACGATGAAGAGAAGCAGTTCGACCGCCTGCAACTGCTTCAGCATAATGATCTTCTGGATCGGCGGATTCTTGGGCTTTTGCACACCATCCGGAAACTCGGAAACATCGCCGCACACGGAAAGCGTCCTGTATCGGTGGCTGAAGCCCGCGATCTGCTCGATGACGCCCTCTCGCTGACCGCTTGGTTCTGCCTCGAAATGCGCCCGGATATTGACTGGCAAGCGCGGGGACGTGCCGCGTCCATAACGCCTTCAGCATGTCATGAGACCTCGCAGGACATGTGCCCAGCCGACGCGAGGGAGAACATTGTCCAAAACCGCGACGCTGGCCTAGAGACCCTGGTCGGGCCACCGCAGACGCGGATCTCGTTGTGGGACATGTTCGAAGAGGATCTCACGGCCGACCAGCAGAGGGGCATTTCGGCGCTCGATGGATTCCTCGCAGACGACACCCAGCGGGTATTTCTGCTGAAAGGCTATGCGGGAACGGGGAAAACCTTCCTTGCGGGTGGTCTGACCGAGTTCTTGCTTGCCCAAGGGCGGATGTTCTCGCTTGCGGCCCCGACAGGGCGGGCAGCCAAAGTCATCACAAAGAAAACCGGGCAGTCAGCGCGAACGATCCACAGCCTGATCTACGACTATAGCGAGATGACCGAGCAGACCGAAGATGACGGCGATGGGTCGGCCACCTTCAAGATGATTGCCAAGGTCCGGAACAATGATGACCCGGTCGATGCCGTTGCCATCATCGACGAGGCGTCGCTCGTATCGAACGTGTATTCCGAAAGTGAATTCTTCCGGTTTGGCAGCGGACATCTGTTGCGGGATCTGATCGAGCACGTGGGTTCAACGCATTCAGGCAACGCCCGAAAGATCATCTTCATCGGCGATCCTGCGCAGCTGCCTCCGGTCGGCATGTCGACCTCTCCTGCCCTGGACGCGGATTACCTGCGTGAGACCTTTGGGCTTGATGCAACCAGCTACGAGTTGACTGAAATCGTCCGCCAGAAAGCTGAAAGCGCGGTAATCCGCAATGTCATGCCCCTGCGCGAAGGCGTTACCAGTGGACGCTTCAGCAGCCTGACGTTCTCTTTCGACGATGACGTCATCCAACTGCCCAAGGACAGTGTCACACCTCTCTATATGAAGATCCGCGAAGGACGCGGCCCCCAGGCGCCGATCATCGTTACCCACTCGAATACCGAAGCCGCCAATTTCAACCGCGCGATCCGGGCAGTACTGTTTCCGGGCAAGGCGACAGTGGCGGCCGGTGACAGCGTGATTGTTGCGGCCAATGGCTTTTGCGGTCCTCATTACGTCGCCAATGGTGAAATCCTGCAGATCGACGCGGCTGAAGCGACGGTCGAGCGACGGTCTGTGCAGTTGCTTCAGAAGATCGGCAATAGCGACGTATCGGAACCCATTAATGTCGCGCTGAATTTTCGAGACGTCATGGTTGCGCTGCCGCAATCGGAAGGTGACGATCTCATCCTGAAGGCAAAGATACTCGACGATTTTCTGCACGGCGACGATGCTAGCTTGGCATCTGCGCAGCAGCGCGCCCTCTACGTCGATTTCCTCAAGCGCCACAAGCATATCGACCGGAACAAAGATCGTGATGCATTCCAGTTGGCCCTGCGTTCGGATCCGTATTTCAACGCTCTTCGCCTCAGGTTTGGCTATGCCATTACCTGCCACAAGGCGCAGGGCGGCGAGTGGAGCCATGTGATCGTCAGTTGCGCAACCCGGCAGAACCCGCGGTCATCGGACTATTTTCGCTGGCTCTACACGGCCATGACCCGGACCAGCAGCAAGCTGTATCTTGTCGATCCGCCGGAGATCAGGCTGAAAGCGGCGGGAACCGGATGGGTTACGCCGTCTACCAGACAACCCGGCCCACAAAGCCCGGAGTCCGGCCCTCCCGACCAGCGAGCGATGGCCCCTGAACCAGATGGAGGGGCCCCCTCCCCGGCTTTGTCCCCGCAATCCCTGTTCCGCACTTGGCTTCAAACGGAAATCCGCAACAGGCTGGCCGACACTGGGGTCGAGATCGAGGACGTCGCTCACCACCAGTATCGAGAGGCGTATTTCTTAAAGCGAGGTGCTGATGCTGTTCGGATCGACATCGGCTACAAGGGAAACTGGACTGTCTCTAGCGTGACCTGCCCGAGGCCTGACGGCTTCGCGGAGGAAATCATGGCTCGCATCGCTGGATTGTCGGGCCAGAAACCAGGAACCGGCACTTTGAGCTCGGCCAGCGTGGGCGCGCCTGACCGCCCGTTCCTGCGGGATTTCCATGACCGGTTGATTGCTGCGCTGTCGAAGAAGGGCATTACGGTCGCCAACTTCAAGGAGCAGCAATGGAGCCAGCGCTACACTCTCGCGCGCGGTCTGGACACAGTCACGGTAGACATCTTTTACAACGGTAAAAACCAGTTAACCAAGTTCATGCCTGTCAATCCGTCCCTGAACCCTGAGCCATCACTCATCGCGCTGCAGGATGATGTCGGAACCGTTCTGACCGACGAGGTCGTCCCGTGAGCATCTTTAGCGGGAGCCGGCCAAATAGGAGTTTGGGGGCGGGAAATTGGAACCATCGCTCCAAAGAGGTCACCGAACTTAGGAAAGGTGGCCAGCTTGCTGCTGCACATGCACTCTCACTGGAGCGCATCGCTGATTCCGAGGCCGATGACTACGACCGCGCCGCCTATGCATGGTGTTTGATTGCGCTCGTGAAACAGCATTCAGCCGATGGTAATCACGTGGCGCTGTCCGACTATCTGGACCAGTTACGGCGCTTCGAAGTCCCGGCCTCAGACGCAATGCTGGCGGAGCATCGCGCGAAGGCTCTGGACCTCGCGAACCCCGACCGCCGTGCCATGCAGTCAGCTCGCATTCTGAGCAAGCAGGGAAAGCACGAGGAGGCCGCAAGGATCTACGCCGACCTTGATGCGAACGGAAAGCTGGCACCAGAGGATCGGAAGGCGTGGGGGTGGGAACTCTACCGCCTAATCAAAGTCGAACTCGAACAGACGCAGGACGAGAAACTGTCTCCGCCAGTTGTTCAGCGCGTGAAGAGGAACCTGAACACCTATCTGAAGCTAGCGATTGGCGGCCCCGACCTTTTGCACAGCCTCATGCTGCGGCAAGCGTTGCGCCTGACAAAGGGCGAACAGCTCAAGCTTCTTCCTTTTCTTCGCCTCTGGAACCCGGATCAGTTCAACGACGAGGACTTCGACCGGCAGAAGGGAAAGGACGGAAAGACCTACCCGTCCCTCGTCGAGCAGGTGATCCAGGCCGCGTCGGCCGAGGCAGCCCAGAGCGATCGCGTGGATGACTGCCAATTCATTTTGCCGCATGTGCAGGCCGCGATGAAGCGCTTCCCGGATAACATCTGGCTCAAGTTCAATCTCACGAAACTACTGCGGGGCATTGGGCGTATTGATGAAGCGCTCAAGCTGGCCGTCGAATTTGCGCGCGAGAAGGCTTCTGAGTATTGGGCTTGGGAACTGATCGGTGACCTGGTGCCAAACGATATCGATCTGCGGCGCTCGTGCTATGCCAAGGCCCTGAGCTGTTCACAGGACGATAACTTCGTAGGGAAGGTCCGCCTCAAGTTCGCCGCTCTGTTGGGAGAAAGCCACCCTGCCGAAGCCCGGTTCGAGGCAGAGCGAATGATTGCACACCGCGCCCGCGCCGGATACGCGATACCCCGCGAAGCACAGAGTCTTGTTGAAAGACTTTCTGCGGTGACGCCAAACACGACTGATCGCGCCTTCTATGGCAGCCTGAGCGATGCGGCGGAAGCTTTGCTTTTCTCGCACCTCCCGTGGACCGATGCGTGCCTCGGGGACGTTTTCGCGATCGAGGGGCGAGATGGTCAGAAGCCTCGAAGGCGCCGCAGAATCTATTTGAAGGGGAATCCGTTCGCACTCGAGCTGAGCCTGCCCGACAGCCATCCGGACATCCGCAGGTTGGCCGAAGGAACGCCGATCAAGTTGCAATTAGAGACATCAAAGGCCGAGCCAAAGCGCACAATAATTCACCGGATCAGCCGCCGGGAAGACGGCACACCCATGGACATCATGCCCTTTCGGGTTGGTGTCATCGACCACATCAACCATGGAAAGTCTCTGCTTCACGTCATCGTAGCACGCGGCGTGGATGGAACTTGCCCAATCTCACTTTGCCCGGGGCAGGTGGAGATTGGAACCACCGTGGCAGTTCGTCTTTCCCAGCACCATTCGAAGAACGGCCTTCGCACGCGTATACTCGAAATTGAACCCACCGAACAATCACCTTCTCCTGATGTCTGTCGCCCATTCCGCGAGGCAACGAACGTGACGCCGAGCGGGCTGGGGTTCACACTTGGAGATATCTTCATTCCTCCTCACATGATCACTGCTGAAGGGGTACAGGCGGGCGATCTTGTGGAAGGCGTGGCTGTTGCAAGTTTCGATAAGAAGCGTGGGAAATGGGGAATGAAGGCGATCCAGGCGAAAGTTGTCGCGCGAAATCACTTCGACTTTGGAGGTGAAAACGATGACTGGGAATAGCCGTCGCAAAGCACAGAACTAGAGCAATTCTCTCTATGCTTATCTTCCCAATCGCTTTGCCCTCTCGGCCATCCTGACCACCTGCGCGCTCGCCGTCGCCGCGGCGCTCTTTACCGCAGCAGGAGCGTGTACAGTTCCACGTCCAATCGCCTCACCCGTCGTGAGCGCCCCTATCCGCGCCCTGCCCTGGACACCAGATGTGTTAGCCAGCCCTCGCAGTACCCCTGCGGACCCGCTGACGATCGCCGGTGCCGCCACCACCATTAGGTTTCCCGAGATGCCGCGAACGATCAGGGGTGTTGCTGCTACAAATCCTTTGGCCAGGAAAACCATGACGAAGAACGGCACGAGCGATCCGATGTTGGTTGCCGAGTTCGGATCACCGAGCTGGGCTAGCAGCGAATTCGCCATGCCGACGACGGTAGAGAACATTGCTGCGATTACGATGGGGTAGAAGGCATAGCTGACTGTCGTCGAGACCCATCTGTGGAAGAAATCCTTGGTCGCGTCAAAGAGCGACAGTGCGATCATGATCGGAGCGAGGCCAAGCATGAGTGTCAGCATCATCTTGGCGAAGATGAGTACGATGCCGGTCATGAAGCCGAGAAGGCTGAGGAGCACCAGGCCAATGCCGCCGAGGATCGCTCCGGTCATCCAGTTGAGGTTGTTGCCGATAGCGTTAAGGTATTGGCTGAACTCTGTAATCAGTCGGTCGAATTCGGCTGCGAAATAGGTAGCGCCCGCCCCGCCGCCCCCGACTGATGAAATCAGTGCGCCCGCCACATAGTCGAGCCCACCAATGACTGCATTTGCGACAGCGTTGAAGTTGGCCCAGTTGAAAGCGAAGACCCCTATCAGCATCAGCTTGATCAGGTACCAGAAGAAACTTGCCCCATCCATGCTGCGGAACTGGAATGCCATGTTGATGCAGACGCCGATCAGCGAAAGCGTGACCATCAGCAGGACGATCGTGCCGGTATTGCTCGCCACGGCCCCGAACTGGGACTCGGCCGCATCGGCGAGGAAGCCGTCGGCGGTTCCAACCATCCAGCTGACGATGCTCATTACCAGTTGCCTTGCGCTTCGCAGATATCCTGGACGGCGCGGGCGATCTGGTTCTGTTCGTTGCGGAGGGCCAATTGGGCTTGAGTGTGCTCCGCTTGGGTGTTGCTCGCGAACTGTTCCTCGTACTCGGTCGAAGCGGCATCCCAAGACGGGAAGCGCACATCACAGCCGCAATCGCCACTTTCGTTGATCGCCTCCCATGACCGCAACTCGTAGAGACGCATCAACGTCAGCGCCTTGTAGGCTTCCCGCGGATTGATTTCGTCCATCCAAGTCGGGCGCGCCGGACGATCGTTGCAGATCCGGTACTGTTGAGGCGACATATCGACCGTGAGATCGTTTGAGATCGGAGGCGAAGTCTGCGCCACAAGTGGGCCCGCAAGGGCGGCAAGCATAACTGCGAGGATTGGTTTTCGCATCTGGGGGGGTCCTTTTTTACTCAGCGGCAACGGAGGGGCTCTTGTTGCCTCTGCCGTCGACCGTGTCGAGGTTCAAATCTGTGGTTTGACCCGGCAGGAAGAACTCGGTGATTCCGCGCGCGCCTTCATGGCGGCCTGCCTGAATGATCACGTCGATTGAGCCCTCGATATAATCGATCATGTCGGCATAGGTCATCGGCACATCGGTTTTCAGGGCGGCGATGGCGAGGCGGCGAACAGCAAGTTGTGGAGTCTCGGCATGGAGCGTAGTCAGCGATCCACCGTGGCCGGTGTTGATTGCCTCGAGAAACGTCATCGCCTCGCGCCCGCGGACTTCGCCTAGGACGATCCGGTCAGGTCGCATGCGAAGCGTTGAGGCCAAGAGCACATCGGCACCGCGGGCATCCGTGTCCCGGTCCGCGATCAACGTCACGGCATTGGGCTGCTCGGGGCGCAGCTCGGCCGCCTCCTCGATGGTGATGATCCGCTCTTCGGGCGGGATCAGTGAAAGGATCTTGCGCGCCGCGACCGTCTTGCCGGTCGATGTACCGCCCGAAACGATCATGTTGAGCTTGTTCTCGACGCAGAAGCGCAGCGCGGCGTCGATGTCGCCGGAGGCAACCACATTGCGCAGCGCGGCGTTTCGTTCGCGCCGCAGACATTCGAGGCTGCGCTCCTTTCCATAGAGGAAGCCGAGCCGGATTGCCTCCAGCGGCAGGGAGGAGAAGAACCGCAACGATATTGAAAACCCGCCCTCGACTGCCGGCGGCTGGATCACCTGCGCGCGGATCGGGCGATCTCGATATAGGATCGAGACCGAGACAATGGGCTTCTTCGTGCTGAGCGTCGTCGAGGCGGCCGAGGCGATCTGGTTGCCGAGGTCCTTGATCTCGGTCTGGCTCAGCGGGCTGCCGAGACCTCGCATGAAGTGATCGCCCTGGAATTCGCCCCAGACTTGTCCGTCGGGATTGATGCAGATCTCGATCGTGTCGTCGCGCAGGACCTCGGGGCCGAAACGGTCGAGCGACGCTTCCAGATAACTTGCAGCCATGTCAGAAAATCTCGAGGTCACGATCGACCATGACCGTGATCCGTGTACCCTGATCGACATGTATCACTGGCCGGATCGCCAGATAGTCCTGCATCACGCTTTGCGTGCTATCGCGCAGGTCGGTGCCGACATCACTCGCAACATCGGCCGCCACCTCGCTGTCGATTTGACCCGCTGCAGCCGCAGGCAGGGCGCCGATCAAGGAGATCAGCGCGGCCGAGCCGAAGCGTTGCGCGAAACGGGTGTCGACAAACCCGGTGGTGCCAGTACGGCCGAGTTCGTCTCCACCGAAGGCGCTGATCTGCACGGTCTGATTGTCGGGCAAGATGATCCGGTCCCATGCCACCATGACGCGCGATTGGGCGAGTGCGACATCGGAGCGGTAGCGCCCGATCAGCCGCGCGCCGCGCGGGATCAGGATACGGGTTCCATCGAAAGAATGGACGTCTTCCGAGACGATGGCGCGGATCGCGCCGGGCAGTGTGCTGTCGAGAGCCGTCTCTGTCACAGCCTGAATCATGGTGCCCTGAACAACCGTGTTCGATGGGTTCGCGATCACTTCGGCACGTGTCACCTGCGCAGGTTGTGCGCCCGAACGAACAAAGGCTTCATCTGCATTCAAACGTGCGGCTTCCAGCGTGTTCTCCCTATCCGCACCCGCGCCCATCCCGGAGAACGCGATCATAGGAGACGCGATACGCTCTGCGCGGGCCTCAGCTTCAGCAGCGCGCCGCCTTTCGAGTTCGGCCAGCCGCAATTCTTCTTCACTTGGTCCCAATGAGGTCGGCTCTGGTGGTGCAAGCCGTGCAAGTTCCAAGTCCATGCGGAGCTGATCCAATTCGCGGTACCGCTCGGTCAGCTGCCGCTCGAGGGCACGCTGAGCCTCGGCGGATGCTTCCTGTAAGGTGGCAATTTGCGCCGTCAGGTCCGCAATAGCCTGCTCCGCCCCGCTATCCGCGGCCTCGGCCGGTCTTGCGCGCAGTTCCTCGAGTTCCGCTCTCAATGTCGCAAGACTTTCCATCAGCGCGAGTTCAGACTCGCTCGGACCTGTGTCCGCAGGCGGGGCTTGGCTGGGCTCCGGGGTAGAAATCGGCGCCAGATCTCCGAATCCGGGGCCGCTGCTCTGGAACTCCTCCGGCGCGGCGGTCGCCATTGGTGCTTCTGCCGACGGCTGTAGGGCAGCCCACGCCAGACCACCTGCTGCGGCGATGCCGACGACTCCAAGGATCGCGGCAAGCGGTGCAGGCCGCTTGTTTGCCTTCGCTTTGCCTGTCGAACCTTCGAGAGCCGCGAGGCGCGCGGCGAGGTCTTCCGTACCTTCGGTCATGATGTGGCCTGTCCTGCGTCCTGGACGCAAATCACCTCTTCGCCGAGGCGAAGGACCCATTGCCGGTTGACGCCGGACACGCGGATGACGCCGTCACTCAAGGCCTGGCTGTTCACCGCGCGTTCCCTGCCGTTCGAATATCGGAAGATGGCGGGCACCGGCGCATTCCGTGCGAACCGGAAATACGTGAAGGTACCATCATCCCAGATGGCCGTCGGCGTGAACTCTTCTCGGGCACTGACCGCATAGTTCGCGTTCGGCGCATCGGCCGCAACCGCCCTGGTGGGTTGCACGCGGTTTTCAGGATAGCGGAACTGCACGACATAATGCGGCGTCTCCCGGGCTTCGACGACATGGAAGTAGTAGGAGCGACGGTTGGTGTAGACGGTGATGTTGGTGGCGACGCCAGATGCTGTCGGCTTGATGGCGAAGGCACGGCCACCCGGGACACCGTCGAATTGAAACCCGACCGTATCGCCGGCGATGATCGAGCGGATGGTTTCACCCTCACCGAATTCGACTGTGGTGACGCGGGTCAGAGTCGTGACGACACGGTAAACCTGGCCTTCAGTCCAGGTCGCGACGCGCACGCGATTGTCATGAGAACCTGGGCGGGGCGTAGTTTCGGCCAAAGCAGTCGTTCCCGCGAACGCGAGAATACTGGCGGCCAGCAGCGCAGAGATTGGAGTGCGAGTCATTCGGAACGGTCCGATCGGATGGCATATTGGGTAACGGTGAAACCGAAAGGGTTTTGCCAAACATCGTCGATCGCGCGGGTCCGCTCGGGCCGGAATTCGAACATCAACGTGGCAGTGAACGATCCATCCTGTACCCCCTGAGGGCTGGTCAGGCGCTTTTTGAGCCGCACCTGGGCGCGGTTTTCGCCAATAAGGGTGATCGATGCGATCTCGACAGCCATCTCGGCCGCAGCCCCGTAACGCGTCGGCGGATAGCTGTCCTGCCCCGATGTCCACATCCCGCGCATGCTGGCCTCGGCCGATCCGGAAGACTGTGCCAGGACACGGCGGACACGAAGATCGTTGTCGAGCTGGTTGTAGGTTTCGCGGTCGAAAATGTAGCGGTAGATTTGCGCTTCGATCACGGCAGGCCGTTCGGCGAGCGACACGGTTTCAACCGTGGCATTGGGGAGCGCCATCCCGGTCGCGGGATCGTAGGGCACAACCACGGGAGGCGGCGTCTCGACCATCAGCGCGACAGCCGCAGCCGTCAGACAGCCGAACACGCCAAAACCTGCCCCGGAAAGGCCGATCACCCGCCAAAGCTGCTCCCGGCGCAGGGCACCGTAGACAAGTTCCTCTTCCACGAGCTCGCGCGCAGTCATCCCCCCTGCCCCACTCATGGCTCAAGATCCGGCAAGGTGAAGTCCATGTAGCGGCGTTCTTCGGCAACCGTGGCGGCGTCAACCACGCCTGTATTGCCTGAGCCGAGGGTCTGGATCGCTTCCAGCTCCCACATCCGTGTCATGGCGATGGCGAGTTCTGCCGTGACGCGCGTGTTATGATCCATCGAGGCTTTGAGATCTTCCATGTCCGGGATCATCTCGACCAGACGTTCCACCCGTTCGAGAGACTGTTCCGCCTCTGCGTGGCTGTTCTGCGCCGCCGCCGACATCACAGCACCTGTGGTTGCCCGCGTGGCCACGCCTTCGGCGCCCGGATTGCCGCTGGTGGCGATCTCGCGGAGTGAATCCTCGTCGAACCCGGCACTTGCCAGCGCCTGTTCCATCTGCGTGCGCATGGGCCCGGCATTGGGCCCGATGAGCGCGCTCCAATCGCCCCCCTGGATGCCTCGGATCAGGCCGGGGATGTCTTCGAAGTTGGCCTCAAGCAAGGTGTCGAGGTCCCCGCCCATGGCAAGCCCGAGGATGCTGCGCGGCCCGGTGAGCGAGGCATACATCTCGTTCAGCTGATCGAGTTGGCTTTGCAGCATGTCCAGTTGCTCCAACGCATTGTCCAGAAGATCCGTCTGGACCCCGAAATCCTGCAGCATCTGCTGAAGCTGGCGGATTTCCTGGGCAATGTTCTGGGTGTCCACAGTGGGCACACCCTGTGCCCCGGCAGGTCCGGTGACATTGAGTGCAAGCGCGAGAGCGATGCTACCGGCGAAAAGGGAACGGGGCAGGCGCAGATTCAACGCAAATCCTCCTGACTGAAATCCATGAATTGCCGCTCGGCAGCCTGGGCCGCCGCCAAGGCGATCTGCTCGGCGCTGAGTGGCTCGGTTCGGGCGGCCTTGATCCGGGTTCGGATTGCGACCAGTCGGGCAAGTTCTGCCCGGGCATAGGTGTTGAGCGCGATGGCCTCGTGGAGATCCTCGGTCTCACTGATGCGTGTAATGATGTCCTGAACCCGCAGGGCGGCGGCGCGGACCGAGACCAGCGAATAGTCGCCATAGACCCCTGCGCCATGGGCCGAGAGGCTGAAACTCGCGTTGGCGAGGAGCACAGGGTCGATGGTGCCGAGCGCATCGATGCCGCCTACGGCCGCGAGGTAGCTGTTGTACTGCTGCGGAATCACCACGACATAATGCTGGGTTTCCGCGAAGGGTGGCACACCGCCATAATCCTGCACATTGCCCGGCCCGGCGTTATAGGCGGCGAGCGCATGGATAATGTTGCCATCGAACATGTTCAGCATTTGTGAGAGGTATCGCGCACCGCCGGTGACCTGCAGATAGGGATCGTCGTAATAGGCCGGGTAGATCCCAAGATCGCCCGCGGTACCGGGCATGATCTGGGTAAGTCCGAAGGCCCCCACGGGTGAGCGTGCCCCAATCTGGAAACGACTTTCCTGCCAGATCAGCGCCTGCAAGAGACAGCGCCATTGCACGAGCGAAAGACCTGCGCGGCCGACCCCGGACAGACTATGGGTGTCGCGTGCTGCGCGGATGATCAGCTCCTCGATCCCCTCCCTGGCATCGCCGAACATCCGCGCTGCCGCTGGATTGGTGTCCTCGGGCGCATAAAGACTGGCGGCCGCGCTTTCGACGTTGTCTACCGCCCCCTGCCCCGCCTCGAGCCCCGCCACGGTTCCGGCCACGTCTCCAGCGCCAAGCGACATGGCATCCATCAGCCCTTCGAGGGAGGCGAGTTGCTGGCGCTCGATTTCGGCCAGTTCCTCCTCGCGGCTTAGCCGGTCCTGCTGCAGTGCCAGGTCCCGATCGGTCTGCTCAAGGATGGCCTGCCGCTCCGCGAAGAGGCGCAGGTCGAAGGTCGGCACGCCCTGGGCGACCGCTGGCCCCGCCGTGGGACCTGCCAGCGCAAAACCGATCATCGAGAGAGGAAGCCAGGTCCGCATTGGCTTAACCGCTCGCACCCAAGAGGACAAAATCGCAGGCCGTGTCGCGGCGCGTGACCTCCGCCCCCATGGTCGAGATCGTGGCTGTGGCAGTTCCTGCCTGCGCAGGAGCCTCGCGAAAATTGAAGCAGTTGGCTTGCGGGGGGTTATGCTGCGCACAGGCTGTCAGGGTCAGGCCGAGCCCGAGCAGCACGACGCTGCGAATGATGATACGGGTCATGTCACTCTCCAGAAATCAGGACGTTCGCGATAATCGGCGCCGACAAGCGCTTCGCCCTTCTCCATTCCGCCAAGGATGGTCACGAGCGGGCCGAGCGCGCTGAGATCGGCATCGATCACGACGGAACCACGGTCGTCGCGTACAAGCGCGAGCCGCGAGGCCGAGCCGACGCCTAGAAGCACGTCGAGCTCTTTCTCGGTCAGGCCGAGCATCGCGTAGTCAGCGGCGGAAGCACGAATGTTGGGCAAGAGCACCTGCGTCGGCACCGCTTCCACGATGGTCTTGCCGGTGCGCGTGCGCTCGAGCTGGCTGGCATATTGCGTCATCATCACGACGACGGCGTTCTGCTTGCGGGCGGTCACCAGCCAGTTGCTGAGTCGCTCCGCGAAGTAGGCGTTGTCGAGGGCTTTCCATGCCTCGTCGATGACGATGATGGTGGGCTTACGGTCCTCAATCACCCGTTCGACCCGGCGGAAGAGGTAGGACAGGACCGCCATGCGTTCCCGCTCGCTCTCGGAATCGAGGATGCCGGTGAGGTCAAAGCCTGCGACGTCGCCATCGATGCTGAAACTGTCCTCGGCATTGGCCCCGAAGATCCAGCCGTAGCGGCCCTCGGCGGTCCATTCCTGCATCCGCTCGAAGAGATCGCCCTCGTCGTCGGTCGAGACCAGCAGCGAGGCAAAATCCGACCAGTTCCGCAGCCCCGCATGTCCTGCGCTCGCGTTCTGGCGCACGACCTCCTGCAGTCGGTTGGTCTGAACCGGGGTTAGCGGTCGATCGCGGCGCTCGAGGAGGCTTGCAAGCCAGTCGGCAAGCCAGGCCTGCCCGCGGGCGTCGATCTCGGTCTGGAGCGGATTGAGGCCCGTGGGGCGCCCCGCCCGCACGGTCGAATAGCTGCCGCCGAGCGCGCGGACGGCCATCTCCATGCCCGCGCGATAGTCGAATACGAAGACCCGCGCACCTGCCCGCCGTGCCATGGTCATCAGGAAAGCCGCCAGGACGGATTTGCCGGAGCCGGGACGGCCGAGGATCAGCGTGTGCCCACCTGTGGGCTCGCGATCTGGCGCGCCCTGTTCGTGGAAGTTGAAGCGAAAACCACTGCGCTCGGGTGTCGGAAAGAGCGTGATCGGCACGCCCCAGGGGGCTTCCCGCCCTGTCTTTCCGAGCGGGGTGCGGTGGAAGGTAGCGAGATCGGCGAAGTTGTGGTTCGTGATTGCGGCCTTGCGGCTGCGCGCCCCTGTGTTCCCGGGATGCTGCGCCATGAAATGCGCCCGCGCCCCGAAGGCTTCCGAAATCAGGTTGATCCCGGAAGTGGCGGAGATGTTGCGGATTTCGGCCGCGATGTCGTCAAGCGCCGTCTGGGTGCGGGCATAGACGGCCACGGTCATGTGGTGCTCGCCGAAGATCAGGCGTTTGGATTCCAGATCGTCCTGCGCGAGTTCCAGTTCCTGGGCGAGACTGACGGCTCCGTCATTGGCGGCCTGCATTAGCCGCAGCTGCCGCTTGATCCGGCCCGCCATGATGTTGGCGTTGATCGGCACAAAAGAGTGCGTGACCACCATGTCGACGGGCAGATTCAACTCGTCGAGCATCAGGCTATCGGTCTTGGCCGGGTAGTTCTTCACCGCAAAGATCGCCCCGAGCTTGTCGCCGACGGCACCGTCCGAGAGTGCGATGGTCGTGCCGCGGAAGGTGACGCGCGTATTGGCTACGTCCTCGGCGACCACACCGAGGCCCGACCGGGGGAAGAGCGGGTGCTCCTCGCCCGTGTTGAGTGAACCGAGGAAGCCCAGAAGCTCGCCGGTGCTTGCGGCCAGCAGGCGGGGCTTCAGCTCATCGAAGGAGGACAGCAGAAACCCCACAACCTCGTCGAGCTTGCGCAAGCGGCGGGTGGTGTCGGCCGCATGTCGCGAGCGAGACGCCGCAAGTCCGAACGGCAAGCGGCTGCCGGTCTCAGGTCGCTTCAGCACCGTCAGGGTCAGCGTCTTGTCGCGCAAACCCGCGCGGCCGAGATGCGCGTGCCATCGTTCGTCGACGGCAGCCGCAAACCCTTCGCCCGGAACGGGCGGCAGGTTCACATCGACCGCTTTCGACACCTTGTGCAGGTAGAAGGAGAACTCCGTCCCCACCTGCGCGACGATGCCAGCCAGCAACCCTCCGATCCGGTCGAGATGCCCGTCCTCGCTCGTGGTGCTGTTCACCCCTTCGAGGCGGATGCACTGCATCAGTTCGTTGCCGCGTGTCCGGATCGTTCGGTCGTTCACGAGGCTCACATAAGGCAGCATCATTGAGAGCCGCTTCTCGCCCTTGACCCATGCGGGTAGCGCGGTCAGCGGATCGATGGCGATCTCAACCTCATCGGCAATTCCATCACGGGGCATAGCTGTCGCCTCCGTGCAGCTTGCGGTTCGTCGTGGGCGGGGTTTCCTGCAGGGTGATCACCAGGACATCGAGGAAGTTCGGATCCCAGTCTGCGGCCTTCCAGAGCGCCGGCCAGGCCAGCCCCGCGAACACAGCCACCACCCAGCTCTGCACCCAGAGGAACAGAAGCGTCGAGCCGAAGAGCCAGACCATGGCGTACATGATCGGCAAGCCCATCAGCTTGGGTGGCCTGAGAAGACCGATGAACACGCGGGACTGGTCAGCCATGGATAGAGCTCAGGTGGTCCAGATGGCGGCGACGATGGTGGGTGCTGCGGCGATGCCGGCGATTGCAACCACGACCCAGAGCGCCTGACGAAAGTCGAGGATGCCAAAGAGCCAGGAAAGGAACACCCCGATCAGTGCGAGCGTGCCAATCACGATCCCCAAGGGACCGGTGATCGCATCGACAATTCCTTGAAGCAGGGTCTGTACCGGCGAGAGGTCGATGCTCTGTGCAAGCGCTGGACCCGCCAGCACGATAAGGGCCATCGCGCCGAGCGCGACGATCGAAGGTCTCGATGTCATGAAAGATCTCCTCTGAGCCGCTCAAACACGGCAGTCACACGGGCCACATGCCCTTGGGTTTCTCGAAAAGGGGGGATGCCGCCGTGGCGTGTGACCGCCTCAGGGCCAGCGTTGTACGCCGCAAGGGCCAGAGAGCCCTCGCCGAACTGCTCGAGCATCATCAGCAAGTAGCGGGCTGATCCGTCGAGGTTCTGCGCAATGTCATGTGGGTCCACGCCGAGGTCGCGGGCGGTATCCGGCATAAGCTGGCCAAGGCCTATGGCACCGACAGGGCTACGTGCAGCCGGATTGTATGCGCTCTCGACTTCGATATTGGCCCGGTAAAGGAGCGCCCAATCAGTGACTGAAAGCCCTGCGCGACGCAGCGCACCATGCCCGGAATACCGCAGAGCCGTGGTCTCGATCGCATGGAGGATTTCTGGGGTGGCGCGGGCGGCGGATCGAGCCGGGATCGCTGTCTCGCTCGTTGCGTCAGGAACGCGAGGTTCTGCGAAGAGAAAAAGGCGCCCGTTTGCCTCTTGAGAAGTGGAAATCAATTGGCCGTCTGGGCCAACCGAAAAGATGAAACCGTCGGCCAGGGCCGTTGGCGCGGAACAAACGCCTGTACCCAAAGCAACGACGAGCGCAGTCGCGCGGTCAGCTGCCTTTGACCGGAGGCGCGGCGTGGCGCTCGCGGCCACCTTCTTCAAGTGGGATGCTAGCGGTCGTACAGCCCATGTCGGCCAGGAAACTGACAAGGCCAACGATGGTTTTGAAGTCGCGGAGCTTGAGGACGCTTCGGCTGGTGACGAGCATCTTATCGTCACGCCCATCAGTGGCGACGGCGCGGATGACCCACGAGCCGTACCAGCTGTTATGGCGCTTCTCTGCTCTCTCCTTGCAGACCACCTCAATGAAGTAGCCCTCGGCGAGCAAGCCGCGCAGTCCGTCTTCTGTAACCACATTCGGGGCTTCTTCTATCATGGCCTTCCCTTGGGTCCTTGTTCTGCCTGGGTGCAGTATCAGGCCCACGGGGTCGCAACACCGTGAGCGATACAAAACAACATTAATGATAGCAAGACAATAATAACGTGTTGACGAAGTTCGCCTTGCTCCGATAACGGTGATAGCCGACAGAATGATAATCTTAAAGGCGGCAAAGGAGTTTTGCCCTGCGCTTGTTTATTGCGCGCAACGCACCGTTGCTGTTCGCGTTCCTGCTTGGAAGCATGCCGATAGCCGCGGCAGCAGATTGCGTACCTCCCGAACGACCGTTCTTGCCTCAGTCGCAAGAAGACATGCGTGCCTACGCCGATCTGATCAGAAGTGATTTCGAGACCTACATTGCCGATGTGCAGGACTACTTCCGTTGTCTCGACGCCGAGCGCGCTCGCGCCTTTGTTGAGGCGAGGGAGGTCAGTGATGACTACGCCAGGTTCCTGAATGCTCTCGAGTAAGCGACTACGGGTTTGTGCCGCCAGTAGAAATCAACCGTTAGACCAACGCTCCGTCAGTCTCCAACGCAATGATGTTTTTCAAGCGGGCGATCATGTCGTCACCAACTGCGACATCCACGCTCGCCGTCTCGATGATCGTCTCCTGACCTGATATCCGAAACTGGGCCTGAAGACCTTCCGATCCTGAAAGATCTTGGTGATGCGGATAGAGCAGCGTCAGTCGCGGGGCTTTGTACAGGTGCGCATAGGCCATCATCTGATAGACGTCGCCTTGGGACACTCCTTGTTTTCGATCATCAATACGGGAGGAAATCCGCTTCCACTTCGTGTCGATCACATGGACAACCTGCCCCGCACGCCAGATCAGGATATCGGGTTTCGTCTGGAACACAGCGCGGTCATCATCGAGCGATGTCAGGCAGAATAGTCTCCCGCCTTGTAGAGAGACCCGATACTCCGTGCGTGCCAAAGCGCGTGTGATCAGTCGGCCGACATATTCCTCAAAAAGTGCGTTCATCTCAAAGAGGAGTGCAGTCCCCCGCCCCACCCCGGCACTCGTCGTTTGGTACCGATTACGCAGAAAAAGTTGCGCCATCCCGAACAATTCCTGCCACGCCCGGTTTGTCCGGTCGATGATGACCTCATTCCATTTCAGCGCAGGAACAGCGACTTCGGATATATCGGCGTAGACGAAAGCCAGTTCGCGCAAACGCTGTTGATTGGCGGGACTGCGCGACATTCTGGAGAGATGTGCGACCGTTGCTTTCATGATGCGGTTCAGAGCGATGTCTTCTGACAGCTCATCAAATTTGCAAGCGAGCCGTGAGGGGTTCGCTGCGTGACGAGTAAATTGACGAGGCAGATTGAGCGTCCCGCGCAACGCTGCAAGGTCATCCTCTTGGACAATATATCGCCGCGGCATGCCGCGACGAACGGCATCGGTCAGCTTGCTGCAGAAAATGCGGATGAGAATTTCCAGAAGCGTTTCGCGCTGCCAGTCAAGCTCTGTGATCTGGCCTGTCTCGATTTTTAGGTCCAGTGCGACTGCAAGCATGTGAACAAGACGCTTGCGAATGGCAGCATTCTTTCTTGCTTCGCCTCCTTGCCCTTCGACATCGATCTTGGGAAGAATTTCAAGGCTGCAGCCATCGGTTGCCAGGACCCCGACAACGCCACGCGCCCGCAGTTCATGGCGCCGATCCTCAAGCACTCCGCCTCCACCCCTTCCTGCAAAGGTCGATGCTCTGGCGAGCGTCGCGAGACGCTCGGCAAAATGATCGGGAATGCAGCCGTCCCCTTCGCCGTGGGGCAACGTTTCCCATTCGCGCAGGGTGAAGGCCGGCATCAGGCCGCAAACTCCGAGAAGTCGAATTTGTCTTTGACCGTCCACCGCAGTTTTTCGCTAGAAAAGTCGTCTTCAGTCATGCCTCCGGGTACCGCAATTTGTTTGGCATCGAGGAAGCGGGCGGGACCGTGAGTAGAGTCGCCAAGAACAGCTGCGACCTTGGACCAGTCCTCATAGAAATACTCAGCCAGAAGCGGGATCACCTTGTCTCGCATGACGCTCTCAATATCCGCCCGCGTCTGGCAGCCTGTGAAGTACGCGTGCCCGATTTGATGCTCCCGGTCGAACAGATACTCGATTCGCTCGTTGATCGTAGACAGCAGTTTTTGCAGATCGACCCCATCAACGTTGTCCGACAAAACCGAAGGGTCGGGCATCAGTTCCTTGAAAGAAAACCGGCGGCGTAGTGCTGTGTCCAACAGCGCGATGGAGCGATCGGCCGTGTTCATCGTACCGATGACATGGAGGTTCTGAGGCACGCCAAAGGACTTCTTGGAATAGGGAAGCGTGAGGCGGATCTCGTTGTCCGTCCCGAGCCGCTTGTCGGGCTCGAGAAGCGTGATCAACTCGCCGAAGACCTTCGAGATGTTTGCCCGGTTGATCTCGTCGATTATGAGGACATGCGGTCTTGCCTCCCGATGGATCGGTTCGCCGCCGCTATTCATGTAGCTTTCGATGGCAACAGTATCGAGGCGGGCCCGATCAAGGGCATAGATCGACTTCATGGTGAAATTGCTATCGTAGATCTCGGAGGCAGGAACCCCATCTCTGTCGACCCAGAGCCATCGCACGGACCGCCTGTGGCAGTATTTCCGGTTGTCCCGCTGCCGGTATTGGTACTCCCCCGTGATTTCGCCGATGGCCCGGAACAGTCGGTTGCCCTTGGTGACAACGATGATGTCTCCCACGTCCAACTGATTGCGGAAAACGTCCACCTGGCTCACTTGGCCCGACTGGAGAGTAACCTCGCCTTCGCGCTCGCCATGGGTACGACAAGCCTCCAGTATCTCCTCGACATCGGAAAACCTGTCGTCGGAGAAGTCGATGTCCTCCCAGCCGAGGAGCGTGTGCCCCTCGGAGATGGCTTCCTCGAACAGGTAGTCCTCCGCGGCCACGTTGGCGCGCGCGATCGACATCTTGAAGACCTGCCGCCCGTCGAGGGAAACGACGTTCTCTCGCGGTACTGTCGGCACGCCCTTCTCCGCACGCTCCGAGATGCGCCTGAATATGCCGGGTGCGGGCTCCAGCCGGAACCCGGTACCCGCCGAGCTGTCCTCGGACTGATCCGTAGTCGGTCGCAGTCCCTCGATGAACTCCTCGTAGGACATAGACTGGTGGAAAGTCACGAATTCGATGCGCCCCTCGCTCACAAGGCTGCGGTACGTGCTCATGAGCTCTGCTCGGCCATCTTGTCCATTTAGTGCAGCAGTAGCCTCGTCACCCAAGCACAGCCGGACGGCCTCCCATGCCGTCTGATACGTCTTGCCCGTGCCCGGCGGGCCATAGAGGATCAAGTTTACGGCGGATGGCGAGGGCGCTTTTTTTGTGTCGGTCACGGTGTCCGCCTCCGGTTGGGAATTTAGCGTATAGGTGAAAACGGTCGAACTGCTTGGATTTGGTTCGGTGCTCGTGGGCGGTGGTACTTGCGCAAGTTTCTGGAATTTTTCACCACCAAGTGCCTGGCAGATGTTCGGGAACGCGTCTTTCAACCCGATTCCCGCAGAAAGGTCTCCTGCGCGGATGGAGACCTCCCTGGCCGACTTTTCCCGGGCAGGTTCGATGAAATAGTTCAGGGCGCAGAGCCTGATCCGGTCGGCACCTTCCATTAGGTGTTCGTACCGCTCAGGGCGCTCGGTGGGCTGATCGTTTTGGTCGACGATGATGTAACCGGCGTTGTGAAGACGCGCAGCAGCATCCGCCTTCTGTCCCCAGCCACCGTTTAGTTCTGTCTTGCCCAGAATGAAGCCAATTAGCGGTTTGGTCGGATAAACGCGGTTTCCGCGCTCACGCGATGACCGGACCCAATAGTCGCGTGGCTCACCGAAGGCACCAAAGATATCGCTATGAGCTCCGTTCGCACGGTAGCTGTCGTATGCGTCCATCGCGGCTTCAATCTGGGCTCGATCGAGTGCGTGGCCTTTTGCGCCTTCCTCCATCGCATAGTTATGGACGACCCAAAGCGCACTTTGAACGTCGATCATATCTCGAGGTGCGAGGCCGCGCTCTTCGAATGCGTGACGTACTGCCTTCATAAAGCGCATCTCATCCGCGTAGGTCTCGGCAAGCGTTGAATGCTTCGGGAATGGTGTTCCTACTGCTTCGCGCCATAGATCCTGCCTAACCGTATGCCGGATGTAGACTGCCTGATCTGGCCATAGATGAAAGAAAATGAACTCACCGATCTGCCTCGCCGCGTCTTCCGTGCCTTTCGGCACGGCCTCTTTCCAAATGCCTGCGAAGATGTCGAGCGCCGCCGCATGTTCTTCCGGTGATCTAAGTGCAGCACGTACAAGCGACGCAACGGCGGGATCGAGAAGCCCGTGATCAGCGTTGCTCTTTGGACTTAGAGGTTCGCTCGTGCGCCAATCCAAAAGGTTGTTAGAGTCAGTCGCGGCGGTGAAAACGGCTTCTGTAATCGAGCTGTCATCGCCTGCGCTTTCCAGGGCCGGGCGCAGCTTGTTGATCGTTGCCAGTTTGTAGTTTCGTTCTGCTTCATCAAAATCTGGATCCGGGCGATCGAAGCGATCGAGGCTTGGAAAGAAGTGTTGCAGACGCTCTATCCAGCGCTTCACGGCAGTCGGGTCGAGCTGAAAGTCTCCCGCAAAGCCAAGAGCGGTCAGAGCTGCGCGCGCCCTATCGGGATCGAGGTCACCAAGCTTCCAAGCGTCTATGTCTTGAAAACCTTTCGACTTGAGCCCGCTGTGGCGACCTTCACTGTCGCTTCCGGACGGCGGCTTCCTGCTGGGTTCCAGGCCGGCATCGCGCAGCGCAGGCACATGACTCTCGTGAAACCAGAGGTTTGGGCGATCGTTCGTATACTCGAGACAGAGCGGCCGACCCTGCGGATCGATCAGTGGGCCAAGATAGAGGCTTGCATCGTAATCCGGGTTTGGCCGCAGTTTCGAGTTCCGAATGACTTCAAACACTGCACGGCGATTAGCCGAGGGCTTTCGCTTTGTTTCAAGTTCGGAGATGCGGTTTGTGAAACTGCTCCAGTCCATTTTCCCTATCTCGTTGATTCTGGTTGATAGCTTTTCAGCGCGCATAGCGTGTTGATCAGCTGCATTTGTTCCACGGTATCGCACTTGGCCTCGCGCAAGCGCGGTGAGCCGAAGACCAAGGCCAGGCCCTTGGCACGCGACACCGCCACATTGATACGGTTGAGCGAAAACAGAAACTCCATGCCTCGTGATGTCTCTTCGGCAGAAGATGCCGTCATTGAGACAAGGCATACAGGTGCTTCCTGCCCCTGAAACTTGTCGACCGTCCCGACCCGAATGTCATCGGGAAGTGCATCTTGGAGGGCATTCACCTGAGCGTTGTAGGGGGCCACAACGATGATGTCAGACCGGCGCATGGGTCGCTCAGTGCCGTCTTTTTCAGTCCAGGTGCCCGTCAGAAGGTCGTCAATCGTGTCCTGAATTGCGGCAACCTCTTCGGAAGCGATCTGCGCATTGCCTTCATGGTTCACGGGCACCCAAAAGGCACCCGCAGCTGGGAAACTGGTTCCCGATACGCCTTGGCGGACCGTATCTGCGTGACTGATCAAACGACCTTCGTAGACCTGATCGGAGATGAAACGGCAGACGTCGGGATGCATCCGGCGCGTGACGGGAAGGAAAATCCCTCTGTCAGGCGGAATTGTTGCGTGATCGCCCAGCATCCAGTTCAGGCAGGAAAGATTTGCGGGTTCAGGGTGTGCCCCTTGGATCACTTGCGGAAGCTGTCTCGGATCGCCAACCAGCACGATGCTTTTTGCAGAGCGCCCCATGGCAGCCATGTTGGCCAAGCCAACCTGCCCCGCCTCATCAACGAACAGCCAGTCGTATGCCTGCACATTCTCTTCCCGCGCAAAAAAGAAAGCAGTTCCGCCCACGACATGACCGCCACTTGCGGCTTCGGCGTTATCTGTAGTGCGTTGAATTGGACAATCGTCTGGGTAGCCATCGTCGGATCCGGAAACCTTGTGAATCAGATCCAGCGTGATCGGCAGATCTTCGTCTTCAAGCGCACCTAGGCACCCCATCAATACGTTGCGGATGGCCTCGTGGCTGTTCGATGTGACACCTACGCGCGCGCCTTTTCGGACAAGAGACAGGATCGCGCGGGCAGTGACGAACGTTTTGCCCGTGCCCGGGGGGCCCTGAATAGGCAAAACCGTTTGATCCATCGCGCCGACGGCATCAATCGTGCCTATGACTGGGTCCTCAACCGGCGACAGCGCCCCAGTAGTCAGCCGCGGCGCCGCTCTGCATAGAAGATCATCTACGGCCCGGTAGGACTTGACCGTGCATTGATCGGCGATGACGTCCTGCAGAGCCGCTGCGATGACCTTGGTATCAAGCGGCCAATCGGGGTGGAGAGAGAGGCGATCCTCCAAAAGGTGGCCTTTTCCCGGTCCGACCTTGACCGTAATCTCGCGTCTTCTCCGGTCCATCTCCTCGATATTGACAGAGACCGGGGCGCCATCGAAAACAGGAACGGTGGCTTTCTTTCCTGGCCGCAGTTTTGTCTCTTGCACTGGAAAGCGGTAGCGGCGTGCAAACGAACGCTTTGCCGGCTCGACAGCGGAAATCGCTTCCAGCCCAGCTAGGGCGTCCAAATCGTCGATGAGGTCATCTTCGTCTTTCGCGGCGCTGTCAAAAACGGCCCATTGCGCAGGTTTGACCTCGCGCCTGTGAAAAAGACCCAGATTGAACAGTAGATCCTGCCGCTTTTCCGGCAAAGCAGAAGCGGCAATCCGCTCGCGGAGCGCCCTTGTCTCTGCGTCTTCCTCAGCTTCTTTTGGAGCCGCGTCTTGGCCAATCGATGGCCACGGTCCTGCCGGGCGGATGCCAACCAGCCAGTCTCGCAACTCTTCGGTCGAGATGCAGTCAATACGGTTGTAGTCCTCGATTTCATCAAGGATGTGTTGATCGCCGATCTCGCGCCATCTTTCGTATGCTACGACCGAACCACCCGCTGTTTTGACCTCTCCGTCGCGCTTTCGGTCGTAAAAAGCTTCCATCGATTTGATCGAATAGTTTGGCTCCGAACCAATCAGTCCTCCACGCACGACGGCGAACAGATCGACAAAACGGCGCTCGCGTAGAAGCCGATCGAGAAAGGCTTCGCCGATTCCATATTTGGTCGTCAGCCGCTTGAGAGCCGTGATTTCATAAGGGGCATAGTGATAGATGCGCGCTTTAGGATGCTCTTCCAGTCTTGCGCGGAAGAATGCCAGTAAATCGCTCAAAGCTTGGGCCTCGGCCCTGTGATCATGCGCCCAGAACGCTAGAAATTGCCCGTCAAACCAGAGCCCATGCAGGTATTCCAGTCCGCCTTCGAAGTGTGGATCTCCTTCGATGTCATAGAAGACGTCGCCAGGCTGTGGTTCTGGCAGCAGGTCAAAGCCTTTGCCAGGTTCAGGCGCCCTCAATTCGAACGTTGGTCCGCCAGTCTTCCGGTCATGCTGCAGACGCGCTTGCGTGACCAGTCGCAACCGAGTGTTCTCGGACATGCCGCGTACTGGTTGGGCGAGCGCCGCCAGCTCCGCCATGCTCTTGATACCAGCTGCTTCAAGCTTCTTGACCTGGCCCTTCGTGACATTCGCCACATTGAAGAGGCTGTCCTCCTTCGCCCATACATCGGCACAGTGATCTGCCCAACGACACAGTCCGCAGTCGGCGCAAGGCACAGGCCGCGTGGTGGCCGGTTCCGCCACGAAAGCCTCAAGCCGCGCACGGGCTGCTCGAGCGTAATGTGCGTAATCTGCCAGCCGCAGCGTTGCACGCTCGCCTGTCCCGAGTTCAACATGCGCAAACACGGGAGGCACACCCTGAATTTCGGTCAGAAGGTCTGAGTAGAGCACGAGCTGCAGAACATGCTTGGGATGCGGTCGGCGTTTCAGTTTGGTGTCGGCCACTTCGTAACTGAATGGTCCAAGCGCCGAGGGCGTATCCACCCGCAAAAGAAAATCCGACCATCCACCCCAGTTCCCAGACAGAAATGCACCTTGGAAGACGACCTCGGCACCGCTTTGCAGTGCCGCGCGTGTCGTTTCGGAATCCTGGGCGATGTTTCCCCGTTCGATCTCCACGACTTTGTTGCCCGCGGCCTTCAGACGTTCGAGATGCGCCAGCTCGTGCGCATCTCCTTGCTTCTGCAGAAGTGCGGCGTCTTCTGTGTCTTCTCCCGGGGTGGGCCCTTCGCCTCTAAGGCGCAATAAGTCGAGCGCGGTCGCATGTGTACATCCCATGAACCGCATCAGGTCAGTCGCCGAAAAAAGGATCTTGTTGTCAATTTTCCGCATGGGTTCCAGCAATCATCAATGAGCGCAACCCTCGGAGCGGAAACGTCTCGTTAGCTTGCAGCTTCTTCAATAACATCGGTGGGTGTCAATATCTGTCGTGCTTGGCAAACATTTGATTCTTGACGCTTTACAGCCGACGACGCGCTGCGGACACTGCAATGCGGCGAAGCCATTCTGGCCCCGAACAATGCGAAGGCTTTTCGGCGCAATAAGGGAAGCGCGCTTGCCCTTTGCTCCCATCCAGAGTGAGAACCCTTTGGCGATTAAGTTTGCCGCATCATCCAGCGTATTGGCATAAACTGCGAATTCGGCATGGTGCTTGTTCTTTCCATGCGCCGGGTCCGCCAACTGATACCCTTTGCTGGTGATTGTCGGCTCTTCAATCACCCCGACACGAGAGCAAATCCGTTCAATTTTGATCACACGTCCACGCATCGTTTTTTCCCTCTCTGTGTTCTGCTGCGCCTGACGAGCCTCTCAACTCGCAACATGGTCACCCTTACCGGAATCGGCTCGACAGGACGCAATGACACAAATAGCCTGCAAGGGTGTCAAAAACTGACAGGTCCAGAGCAACCCATGTCCTTTTCCAAGGCCCAAGATCTCATTCGTCTTGCTCAGATGGCCGCCGTGCGCCGCAGCGGGGTCAGTCTCGAAGACATCTGTGACGAGTTTTCGGTTTCTCATCGCACTGCTCAGCGTATGACTGATGCGTTGGAGGCCACCTTCGGAAATGTCGTGGCTGAAGACGGTGAGGACCGGAAGCGACGCTGGTACTTACGCGACGCTGGACTCTCACGGCTACAACTTCGGCATGAAACTGGCGCCGAAGCACTGGAGATCGCTGCTCGTTCAGCCGAAGCAGAAGGCAGGCTGCGGCATGCAAAAGCCTTGGCGGACCTTCGAGATGGTATGTTGGCAAGAGTGCCGGCTAGAGCTCGCATCGAAGCGGATGCAGAGGCTGTCCTGATGGCCATGGGCCAAGTCACACGACCCGGCCCCCGTGTCGGTGTTGCTCCCGACATTGTTGACGCAATTATCGAGGCGCTGCGCGGACCTTTTCGGTTACGCGTGCGCTACAGTCAGGACACGAAGAAACGCATCTTGGAGCCGCATGGGGTATTGCTGGGGCACAGGACATATCTTGCCGCGCGTGACCCAGCAAAGGCAGATGAGGTCCGAAACTTCCGCATTGATCTTATACACGAAGCAGAAACCTTGAATGAAAGCTTCAAGCTCCAGGACGGCTTCACCATTGCAGATTATGCAGCCCACGCCTTTGGGGTCTGGCAAGATCCGGCGCAATTCGGGGAAGTGGTCTGGCGCTTCAGGCCAGACGCAGCCGCTCGTGCATCCGGCTTCCAGTTTCATCCAAGACAGACATTGGAACACCAGCCAGATGGCAGTCTTATCGTCCGTTTCCATGCAGCGGGCTGGCTTGAGATGGTTTGGCACCTGTATCAATGGGGCGACAAGGTTGAAGTCATCGCCCCGGCGGAGTTGCGAGCCATGGTCGAGGGCTATCGCCGCTCCGATTTTGCCGCGATGCCGTGACCTGATTTTTCGAGGAGAATTTTTATGAACGACAGCTTGACGTTCCAAGCACTGAAGGAAAAACAGAGGGCCATTCGCTCGGGATTTCCCGAAACCATGGGCCTTCGTGTCCACCGTGCAATCAGTTGGATCGGTCGTGCCGAGGCCTGTGAAGAAGACGATGACGCGCGGTTCATATTTCTTTGGATCGCATTCAATGCAGCCTACGCCGACGAACGAGAATTCCAGTCTATTCCGCTAGGTGAACGCGCCACGTTCCTTGAGTTCTTTGGTCGGCTGACACAGCTGGATGCTGATCGGCGGATCTACAAGGCCGTTTGGCAGCGCTTCTCTGGTCCAGTTCGTCTTCTCCTGGAGAACCACTACGTCTTCAGCCCGTTCTGGCAACACCACAACGGAATCGAAGGCTTCGATGATTGGCAGGAGCGTTTCAATGCTTCGGCCCGAGCCTTCGGACAGGCGTTCCAGGCTGGAGACACAGCGAGAGTTTTGAGTTTTGTCTTTGACCGTCTGTATGTTCTGCGCAACCAGCTCGTGCACGGCGGTTCGACTTGGAACGGCGGCGTGAATCGCGCGCAAGTGCGCGATGGAGCGGCAATCCTTGCATTCCTGATGCCAGTTTTTGTTGACCTGATGATGGATAACCCGAGCGGAGACTGGGGGCGTCCTTTCTACCCCGTAGTCTCGTAGCTGCGCGCAGTTCCTACTGAGCTAACAGCAGAACCCCGCACGTGCATAGACCTTCTTCCGGCAAAGGTACCGCGAGCGGGGACCTTTCGCTTCGCCTCGCAATCAAATCTCCTTGCTATCATTAATGTTGTTTCGTATCGCTGCACCATTATAGATGGAGTCGGCATCATGAAGCACGTGATCCACAGCGTGGCAACAGCCACGGCACTAAGCATATCCGGGCTAATGGCCTCGTCAGGTCCGGCTCAGGCCTATCAGGTCGACTGTGCGATCCTCCTCTGCCTTGCGGGCGGCTGGCCTGCCTCCGCGCCCTGCGCGCATGCCAGAGCGGTCTTCATTCGGCGGATCACGCCATGGCCGATCGAGCCGCCCTTACAAATCTGGCGGTGTCCGATGGGTGTGTCGCTCAACGATCCCAGTCCGATGTCGCCTATGGAACGCCTCTATGACATCACGTTCCGCGATCCGCCCGAACCGCAGGAATCGACTCCGATCCCCCTTGTTCACGTCCAAGCAGATGAGCAAGCCGACATCGACATCTCAGGCGACGCCTTTGATTTCGTGCGCAGCATTCGCGTTTATCACATCCAGTACCGCCAGCATGAAAACCGAGATGGCGACTGCAATCGCAGCGACTCCACGCGGTTGGGGTCCTACGGCGTGCAGGGCGATTACCGATGGACAAGGTCCAACGTGGGCCAAGTGCCGACCGCATCCGGACTGAGCATCCCGAATGGATGCGGCAGCTACTTCTACCGTTCCGTCTTCGTCGACTGGCGCGATCACGCCGGGAACTATGGCTCTAAAGAGGTTCGCTACTGACAAAATCTGCGCGCGGTTTTACCGCGCGCGTCCTGACAACCCCGCACGGAAGGCTGTGCAAAACCCCCTAAAAGGAGACGACGCCAGACCGTGAAGCCTGACGCCGTGCTAGAAAACTCCGTGAACAAGAGTTTCCTAGCGCACCGCTAAAACACCTGCAACCAGCAAAGTTGTTTTGCTGGCAATAATGTTGTTGTCTCACGACATGGCGTCGGATCTCCAAGGAGACCTCGACCATGGAACCTACGACCGGCTTGATCCTGCGACGGATTACGCAGACAAATCTCTCTGTTGCAGCGCACAAGCTTGCCACCCTCATCCTCGACGCCATCGCCTGGAAGGATGGCTACAACGGTTTGTCGCGCGGAACGGCAGCCTTCACCCTCTCGGCCCTGGCGGAGAAGATGGGTGTCTCACGGCAGTATCTTGCGGTTCTTCTGAACGAACTTGAGGCTTCGGAGTTGCAGCTCGAGCGGGCGAAGCCGAATGGCAAGTTCGCGCCCTGGATCTTTCGGTTTTCCGCTTTCGACGAGGAGAGTGAAACCCATGATCTCGTGTCAGGTGAAGGCGACACATCACTATCTAGAGATAATAATAACAAAACTATCTTCGTAACCGCCCGATTTGAACCGCCTGCTCGTGTGTCCTGGAGATTGCTAAGAGACGTCCATAAAGACGTCTTTAATGACGTCTCCTACAGGGAGGGAGGCAGCTGTGCGGGGCGAAATTCTTGGCTTGGAGCGTCGGCGCCGCTGGAGTGACGACGAGAAGTTGGCGATTGTGCTTTCGGTCGGGGTGAACGGCGCGACCGTGTCGCAGGTCGCACAGCGCCACGAGATCAGGCGGCAGCAGATCTATGCCTGGCGATACGAGCTGAGGAGGAAGGGGCTTCTGACGCCAGACGACGCGACGCTATTCCTGCCCGTCGATATTACGTCGCCGCCGGAACCGCCGGAAGCGTGCGCCCCTGAAGCGAGCTTGGCGTTGATTGAGGTGGTTCTGCGCAATGGTCGCAGCTTGCGGGTCGATGCCCATGTGGATGCGGCGGTGCTGACCCGTTTGATCCAGGCGGTGGAGGCGGCATGATCGGCCCGGGCACCGGCATTCGCGTTTACCTGGCCTGCGGTCACACTGATATGCGCAAAGGTATCGCGGGGCTTTCAGCGATCGCGCAGGATGTCTTGAGGCAGCGGCCATCGAACGGTGCCGTGTTCGCGTTTCGAGGGCGCCGCGGCGACAGGGTGAAGCTTCTGTATTGGGATGGCCAGGGCTTTTGCCTGTATTACAAAGTCCTGGAGAAGGGTCGTTTCCCATGGCCTGCGGCGACGGATGGCAGCGTGCGTCTGACCGCCGCTCAATTGGCCATGCTCTGGGAGGGGATCGACTGGCGCAGGCCGGATTGGGGCGCGCCACCAGCCCGGACGGGCTGATTT
This sequence comes from Leisingera thetidis, assembly GCF_025857195.1. Lineage (NCBI taxonomy): Bacteria > Pseudomonadati > Pseudomonadota > Alphaproteobacteria > Rhodobacterales > Roseobacteraceae > Leisingera > Leisingera thetidis. The sequence continues at coordinate 79,523 of NZ_CP109792.1, forward strand.
ATCTCTCTGGAATTGTTTGTTTTTATGGCGTCCGATCTGGGAGAATGGTATCCACCACCATGTCCGTAGAAGCCACGCCTCTCCCCAATGATCCCGCCGTTCTGAAGGCGATGATCGCCGCGTTGCAGGCGGAAAACCAAAAGATGTCCGCCAGTTTGCGGGCGCATGATCTGCTGGTTCAGGCGCTGCGCGTCCGGATTGCCAGATTGCAGAAGCAGAAATTCGGCTCCAGTTCGGAAAAGATCGAGCGGGAGATCGAGCAACTGGAACTGGCGCTGGAGGACCTGCAGGTTGCGCTCGCCGAGGCGGATGAACTGCCGCCGGAGGGCGATGATGAGCCGGAGACGGACAACCAGACCCCGGAACCAGCCGAACCGCGGGAGTCGAGGCGCCGCCGTCCGAAGGTGTCGCAGGACACGCCGCGCGAACGCCGCGAGCTTGACCCCGGCGACAGTTGCCCGGATTGCGGGGGCGATCTGCGTGTGGTCGGGGAGGATGTCAGCGAGCTGATCGACATGATTGCAGCCCAGCTGAAGGTCATCGAGATCGCGCGTATCAAGAAATCCTGCCGGCGCTGCGAGCGTATGGTTCAAAGCCCGGCACCCAGCCGTCCGATCCCACGGAGCATGGCGGGCCCGAACCTTCTGGCTTATGTGCTGACCTCGAAGTTCGACGACCACGTGCCGTTGTATCGTCAGAACGAGATCTTCGCCCGCATGGGGGCAGACATCCCTGACACGACCCTGGTCGACTGGTGCGGCGGGGCAATGAAGACGCTGGCGCCGCTGATCGAGAAGATCGAGGCCGAGATCATGGCCAGCAATCTTCTGCACGCAGATGACACGCCCATCCGGGTTCTCGATCGCGGCCGCCGCGACAAGGGGCTCGGAAAGGGCGTCAAGAAAGGCCGGATCTGGGCCTATGTCCGGGATCAGCGCCCATGGGCGGGCACGGCCCCGCCGGGTGCGGTCTATCACTTTGCCCCGGACTGGAAGGAAGAGCATGTCCTCGCCCATCTTAGCGAGACCAGCGGCATTCTCCAGGCTGATGGCTACAAGGGGTATGCCAAGCTCTATGCCGCGGACCTGGACGGCAAGAGCCAGTTCCGGGAGGCCGCGTGCTGGGCGCATCTTCGCCGCGACTTTCACGATGTCTGGACCGCGACGAAATCCGCAATCGCGCGCGAGGCGCTCGACCGTATCGGCAAGCTCTACGACATCGAACGGGAAATCAGCGGCAAGCCTGCCGAACTGCGGCTGGCCGTGCGCCAAAAGGAAAGCAAGCCCAAGGTTGATGCGTTCCGGGACTGGGCCGAAAGGCAGCTCACCCGTATTCCCGGTAAGAGTGATCTGGCCAAGGCGTTCCGCTACGGGCTGAGCCGCTGGGCTTCATTCACGCTGTTTCTGGAGGACGGGCGCGTGGCCATCGACAACAATCCCGCCGAGCGCGCGCTGCGGCCCATTGGCGTTGGCAGGCGGAACTGGCTATTCGCGGGTTCGGATACCGGCGGTGAAACGCTCGCCCGCGCCATGACCGTCATCGAGACGGCAAAGATGAACGGCCTCGATCCGCAGGCCTACCTCGCAGATGTCTTGGACCGTATCCACGATCACATGGTCAACCGGCTGGCCGAATTACTCCCTTGGAACTGGAAGCCGGCAGATCAGAAACGCAGCGAGGCTGCGTGATGGCAGCGACGACCTACGTCTGCTCCATCGCCCATGTCGCCAGCCTGCTGGGCGAGGATCCTGGACTTCTCGAGGCCATCGTCAGCAACGACGACAACCTCTCCTACGGCAACATCGTCAGCGTCCACATCGGACGGGACGACTACATTACGGCGCTGACCGACGAGGGCATCGACGAATTGCGCGACATGCTGGCATCAGCACGAGTGTCCGTTGAGGCATGGCACAGCTTCCTCGAAGACTTCGTCGCTGAGCCCGACATCATCGCCCGCGTCAACAATCAACCGCTGCGGTAAAAATCGGGCGCTTACCTATCTTCTCAGGGCTGATCGATATCACCGCGAGTTCGAACGTTTTTCAGACCAGTTGGGCAGAGCTCATCAAAGCAGCGAAGGCCACGTTGCCCTGCTGGAACATCGACACCCAGGTCATCTGGGATCGCTTCCTCGCCTTCAACCGGTCCCGAGGCAACGGCAGGGTGCCGGCCGGCTTCCTGTGAGCTACTCCCCGATCGTTGGACAGGATCTGGCGTAATTTAAGCTACTTTCTGCCGCTGCTGACCAGGTTGGGTTTCGTCTTTTCTCAGCCAATAGACCACGGCAGGAGGCTTGCCGCCAAGGGCGGAATGTGGGCGTTTTCGATTATAGAACTCGATCCATCTGCCGACGCCTGCCTTCGCCTCTGATCCAGTCTCCCAAGCGTGCAGGTAGACGCACTCGTATTTCAGACTCCGCCAGAGCCGCTCGACGAAGATGTTATCGAGGAACCGGCCTTTGCCATCCATCGAGATGCGCACACCGGATCGCCGCAGCCTGTCCGTCCAGGCGAAGGACGTGAACTGGCTGCCCTGATCTGTATTCATGATCTCGGGCGGACCGAACTTGTGGATGGCCTCGTTCAGCGCCTCGACACAGAAGTCCGCTTCCAGCGTGTTCGAGATGCGCCAGGCCAGCACCTTGCGGGTGTGCCAGTCAATGATCGCCACCAGATACAGGAACCCCTTGCGCATTGGCAGATAGGTGATGTCTGCCGCCCAGACCTGGTTCGGGCGCCCCACCCGCAGACCACGCAGCAGATAGGGGTAGGTCTTGTGTCCCTTCGCTGCCTTGCTGGTGTTGGGCTTCTGGTAGATCGACATGAGCCCCATCACCCTCATCAGCCGCCTGATCCGCTTTTCGTTCACCAAATGACCCTCATTGCGCAGATGCCAAGTCATCTGCCGCACACCGAAGAACGGCGTTTCCAGGAACTGTTCGTCGATCCGACGCATCAGCATCAGGTTCAGAGCCGTCTCGCCTTTGGGTTGATAATAGAACGACGACCGCGAGATCGACAGCAGCTTGCACTGCTTGCCAATGGGCAGATTGGCATTGGCAGGCTCGATCATTTTCCGCCTCACTTGCCGATCCACGGTTTGAGCTTTCGTGACAAAAAATCGTTGGCAACGGCCAGCTCCCCAATCTTAGCGTGCAGCTCTTTGACCTGCTCTTCGTCAATCTCCGGGGTTTTCTTGCCGCCACGCTCGAACACGCCGGACGCGCCCTCCAGGAGCGCCCGCTTCCAGCTGTGGATCATCGTCGGATGAACGCCAAATTGGCTTGCCAGCTCTGCAACAGTCCGCTCGCCCTTCAAAGCCTCAAGCGCGACCTTGGCCTTGAACTCAGGCGAATGGTTCTTCCGTTTCGACATCTCTGATCTCCTCTGCGTCGAAGATCAACAGACAGCAATTCGTAGCTTACGTCAGTGTCCGAAATTCAGGGGGTAGCTCACAAGCCGCCCGCGAGACCAATAACGGATCCCAAAGAGCGCGAATTGCTGAGACAGATGCAAGCCGCACCAACTGCGAACCGCCAGTTCCACGCGTCCGACTTGTGTCGCTTGATCGGACACGCTGCCTACGAAGCGCGGGTACTCGATGTGATCCGCAAGTTTGGGTGCCAGAGGTTTTCAGCAACCTTGGCGGTGCACGGACGAGCGGTGCTGGCAGGCGAGATTCAGCGGTGACCTGAATGAGATTGGGGCTGCGACTTCAAAACAGACAGAGATCTGAAGAGATTAGACGGGTTCTCGGATAGCACTCCCGCATGCCGCTTCAAATCGGAAACGTCACGCAACCATGGCAATACACAACGCTGGTTGCAGCACCAGGCCGCGACCGCCGAAACTCAAACAGAAACCGAACCAGCGCCTCCGCTACAAGACAGCCCGAGAAGTCCGAAAAATCCTGACGACGGACAGAGCCTGACGACCGAAATCGGTGGACCGTACTTTACACGATCGAAGCCATCTGTCCAAATTTGACGTATGGCCGTGACATCTCTGTTGAAACGACGGAGATGAACAATGACGCACGAACAACACCTCGCCCTTGATCTGATCGTCCGATTGGCCAACCGTTTCGGTCCCGCCAGCCGTATCGCAAAGGAACTGCCCGGCTGGCTGGAGTACCTGACCGAAGTCGAATGTCCCGAACGGCCCCGTAGCCGACCAAGCTCGCAATGGTGGAACAAGATCAGGACCATCGCGCACGACCTTGCGCCGAGCGCCGGGGGCGGTGAGGGCGAGATCGTTCAGCGCAATGCAACCCGTCTTGGCGAGCATTTCGGGCTATCCCCTGCCGAAACATCCATGCTGACCTTCGTCGCGTTCTACAAGTTGTTCGATGGCTTCGAGCATGTCATCGATGGCGCGCTGGAAACCAGAGAAGTCACGGTGCCGCTGCTGTTGTCGTGGTTCTGCGCGGCGCCCGAGCCTGAAATCCGCACAGCCATGCGGGCATCCGGTCGCCTCACTTGCTCGGGATTGGTGCAGCGCAACAGCGGCGGGCGTCACCGCCGGATGCCGTTCGATCTGTCTGATCGCCTGACCCTCGCGCTACTTGCCGAAGTGGATAGCATTTCCGACCTGATCGCCCTGATGTTCCCGCGTCCGGCTGCGCCGCAGGCTCAATGGCAAGACTTCGAAGGTCTAAGCTAAGATGCGGACCTGATGCGTGAACTGCTGTCCAAGGCGCTGGCAAAGCGCCAACCAGGCGTGAACATACTGCTCTACGGCCCTCCCGGCACAGGCAAGACCGAGTTCGCCAAGGTGCTCGCGCATGAGGTCGGCGCTGAACTGCGCGCGGTCGGCGAAACGGACGATGACGGAGGCGAGCCGTCGCGCCGGGAGCGTTTGGCCGAGCTCACAATGGCATCTCGCATGCTAGGGCAAAGATCGGATACCGTACTGCTGTTCGACGAGATGGAAGACGTGATTGGTGGGCACAGCTTCCGCTTTAGCCATGAGATACTGTCGAAGGTTCATTTCAATCGAATTCTCGAAACCAATCAGATCCCGGTGATCTGGACTACGAATTCGGTTCACGCCTGTGATCCTGCTTTTTTACGGCGGATCAGCTACTCGGTGATGATGCGCCCGCCATCGGGCCGGGTGCGAGCGCGTATCTGGCAACGCCTCGAAGAGCGACATGGTGCCGGCATACCGGACACCGCCCTGCCGGATATGGCGGAACGGCATGATCAGGCCCCGGCACTTGTTTCGGACGCGATGGTGGTGGCAAGGCTTTGCGATGGTGGGCAGGCTGTTGTCTCGCAGGTGCTGGATGCTGCAGCCCGTCTGGCAAAGGGCGGAGTCGACAGCGCGCCGCGGCATTATTCAGAGGTGCCTTGGCAAGAAGGTCTGGCCCGCGCCGACGTTGATCTAGCCCGGATCGAAGGGCAGCTAGCTCGGTCAGGCGCACCCCGCCGGGTCAGTTTCTGTCTTGAGGGACCGGCGGGGACCGGCAAAAGCGCATGGGCACGGCATCTGGCCCGGGTCATCGGCATGCCGGTGATCGAAAAGCGCGCCTCGGACCTCATGTCGAAATGGGTTGGCGAAAGCGAGCAGAACATCGCGCGGGCCTTTTCTGACGCACGCGCCGACGGTGCGATGCTCATCTTCGACGAGGCTGACAGTCTGCTGGCTGACCGTCGTGGCGCTGAACGCAGCTGGGAGGTGAACCAGGTTAATGAGATGCTGACCTGGATGGAAAGCCACCTGTTGCCCTTCGTCTGCACTACCAACTTCGCCAAAAAGCTCGACCCTGCAACGCAGCGCCGGTTTACCTTCCGCATCCGGTTCGATTTTCTCTCAGTCGATCAACTGCCTCTGGCTTGGGCTGTGCATTTCTCATGTTCGCCCCCGAAGGAACTGGCTACGCTTGATCGGCTTACTCCGGGAGATTTCGCGAACGTGGCCCGCAGAATGCAGGCACTGGGTGTTGCGGACCCAGAGGAAATTCTGCGCGCTCTGACCCTTGAGGATGCGGCAAAGATAGGAACAACGCGACCGATTGGCTTTGGCCGTTGACGCCAAAGTGCTCCACCACAATGGTTGCTCTGTATTGCTAGGAGGAGTTATGCGCTACGCTCGCCAGGAAGATTTGCAACGTCTCGCTCTGATAATGCAGGGGTCAGCCGAGGGAATTTCGCTTTCTGATATAGAGCGAGAATTCAGCGTATCCCGTCGCACGGCAGAACGCATGCGTGATGCCGTACGCAACGCCTACCCTCAAATTGAGGAAATCTCCGGCGAAAGTGGTCGAAAATATTGGCGCTTTCCGCCGGGATCATTGGGCCGAATGGCTGAACCCACGCTGGATGAACTGACCGCCGGCCACCGCGCCGCCGCTATTGCGCGGCGTGAGGGCGATGAGCTAACAGCGGAAACATTGGAGCGCCTTTTGGTGAAGGTGCAGGCAATGTTCCGCGAGGATCGCCGCCGTTTGATTGCTGCTGACCTTGAAGCACAATTATTGGCTGACGGCGTTGCATTCCGGCCCGGACCACGAGAAAAAATTTCGCCCGAGACTCTATCTACAATTCGCGAAGCAATCCTTGCAGGGGTTATGATCTCTGCTGATCATCGCGCCCGTGCTTCGGCAAAGCTTTCACGCAATACCCGGCTCGGCCCAATTGCCATGTTATTTGGTCAAGGGCGCCAATACCTTTTGGCTTGGAGCGAATATCAGGACGATCTTCGACTGTTTGCGCTTTCTGGTTTTGAACGGGTTTCGTTGGAACCTGAGGTCTATGAGCGCCCCAAAGGGTTCGATCTGCAGGAATGGCTATCAGAGAGCTTTGGTGTGTGGCGGGAAGAACCGCTTGATGTCGTCTGGCGGTTTCTGCCTGACGTTGCCGATGAAGCTGCGGGATATCTGTTTCATCCCAAACAGCAGACCAGGCGGATGGAGGACGGGTCACTGATCGTCCGTTTCCGCGCGGGAGGACGGCAGGAGATGGACTGGTATCTGGCAAGATGGGGAGATCAGGTTGAGGCGCAATTCTTGGAGATTTCGGGTAACTCTTCGTCTGATACGACCGAAAGTGACGTGTGCGGGCAGTAGTCTCAAGTAGGATCAACAAAGAAAGAATCGCGCTTGCTTCGGAACAGCACATCTCACCCCCTTCGCATCGACAGCTTGCCTGTTGGCAACGGTCATCTCGGCCTGACCCTGTGTCCTGGCAAGAAAGGCGACAGTGTCTTTGGCGCGGGATGGGACCGCGATCTGGACATTGATCTCGATGCAATCAAGGCTTGGGGCGCGCAAGCCGTTGTGACCCTAGTCGAGGACTCGGAGTTAGAGCTGCTTTCTGTCACGGGTCTTGGCGATGCGACCAGGGCACGAGGTATGGACTGGCACCACTTCCCGATCCCCGATCTGGATGTACCAACGCCAAAGGCCAAGGCGCGCTGGCGCCAATTGGCGCCCCGCCTTCATAGCATTCTGGAAGCTGGCGGCCGTGTGCTGGTCCATTGCCGAGGGGGACTGGGGCGTGCGGGAACCTTTGCAGCCCTTCTGCTGGTTGATCGCGGGCATCCAGCAGGCGAGGCCATGGCCCTCGTCCGTGCCGCGCGGTCAGGAGCCATTGAAACGCCGGTACAGGAACGCTTTGTTCGCGACTACGCCCGACATGACGGGTTGTCGCTTATCCGACTGCACGCCAGCCTTCTGGGTGGGGCGATCGGCGACAGTTTGGGTGCCGATATCGAATTCCTTTCTATAACCGAAATTCGCCGTCGTTTTCCGACCGGCATTTCGGAGTTGCCAAGACACATGGGGCTGCACGGCGCTATCACAGATGACACCCAGATGACCCTGTTCACGGTCGAAGGGATCATCCGCGCGCAGGTCCGCGGCATTCTCAAGGGTATCTGCCACCCGCCGTCCGTGATCCATCACGCGCTGCTGCGTTGGTTCAAAACCCAAGGTGGCAAACCGCAGGTTCAGACTGATGATGTGGGACTGGTCAACGACCCGCGCCTGCGGGTCTGCCGCGCGCCTGGCAATACCTGCCTGTCATCCTTGGCAGCGAGCGCGCATTTTGGGGACCCTGCGCGAAACAACAGCAAAGGATGCGGCACCATTATGCGTGTGGCCCCGATCGGCTTGATGTTCCCCCGCGAACAGGTCCGTGCGATGGCTATCGAGACATCTGCTCTGACGCATGGCCACCCAACCGGCCAGCTTGCAGCTGCAGCCTGGGCGGAAATGCTTGCCGATGTCACGGCAGGTGCCGACCTTGAGGAGAGTGCGACCCGGACTGCAGAAACCTATGCGCGACTGACCGGGGGCGAAGAGACTGCGCGGGCAATCCAGGCTGCTCTCCGCGCGCCGCGGGACGGTTCGGGAGAAACCGTTGAATCTCTCGGTGGCGGCTGGATCGCCGAGGAAGCGCTGTCCATCGCGCTTTATGCCTGCCTTGCTGGAGGCTCTTTCGAAGAGGCTCTACTGATTGCGGCTACCCATGGTGGAGACAGCGATTCAACAGCGGCGGTTGCCGGGAATATGCTGGGTCTACTCAATCCTGCAGCTGTGCTTCAACACCGTTGGGCCGAAATCGTTGAAGGGGCAGACATCATCTCGCAGCTGGTACGGGATTACAGGGAGCTTTCATCTGACAGTGGTGCGGCAGAGGATCTCTTCGAGGTTTATCCGGGCGGTTAGACACATGGGGAAATATCCGAAATGCATCGATTGAGAGTTCGAAAGAGAATGACAATAGCCACACAAGCCATTGATTCAAAATAATTTCCCATTACAGTATCAATTTGCACAGTGAGCCCGAAATCCATGTTCTACCCTTTTCTCGTCGCCGATCCCCGCTCCGGCCTACATTATCGTCTGACCGATACCAGTCTTGCAGAGCTATCACTTGCCCCCAAAGCCCAAGAATGGGCGCCGGGGCGAGTGATAGCGGAAGAGCCTCACCCGGTGTGGCAAGAGAGCTTGGCCAATGCACCGGTCGAGACAATGTCGGCCGTCAGCGCGGCGTTGGAAGGTCTGGTGCTGGCCACTGCCGATCTGCGCGTTCCATCAGGGGGCGCGATGGGCGACAGCCGTGCAGGACGACATCTGGATGCTCTGATCGCACTTTGGCGTAAGCTGGGTGACGCATTGCCCGAGGGGCTGGCCGCGGTCCGCCATGTTCTGGACCTGCCGCATGGGCGGTTTCTTGACCCATTGCCGGTTGTTGAAGGGTCCCTTGACCCGCATGCACCAGCCGCGATGAAGGCACTTTATGGAAGACTTAAGGATGAATTCGGGGCTGTGGCTGCGCCCGCCAAGGCGCGCGCGGCGCGTGAAGGATCGCGGCTGCACGCTTTGCAGGGTGGGGTAGCCGAGACAGCAATCGAGGCCGGGCCAAAGGATGGCAGTCTCGCCTTTTATGGTCTGCGCGATGTGGCTGCCTGCGCTGATTTTGCCGCCGCCCGCGCGGGTGCCCTGATCGAAAGCGGTATCGCGGCGCGGGAGATTGCTGTGCTAGCCTCTGGTGACCAACGCCAGATCGCGCGTGCATTTGCCGAGCAGGGCGTGCCGATTTCCGGACTTCCCGTCAGCCTGCCAGAGCGCGACATCGTTGGTGAAACAGCACTTCAACTGGCGTTAGCCAAGCGCACACCCACACCTGCGATGGTCCTTGCAAGTCTCGCATTGTCACCGCTGATGCCATGGTCAGCCCAAACCGGGCGCGACCTTGCCGAAAGCATTATGAATGGTGACTTTCGCGGCGATGTCCTTTCGCCCACCCAAGCGCACAAAGACCTCTGGACGGACATGCGCGCCTCAGCCGGCAGCCTTGCGCAACTGCGTTTCCTGATCGACCGTATCTGTGAGCGCATTGCGCAAGGGAACGAGGTTCGAGCCCGTCTGTCGATCCCGCCCGGCGAGGGTAGCCCAGACTGGGAAGCTATCCTGCGCGGTATCCAGATTGCATCCCCGTCAAGTCCCGATCCAGAGCGCAACCTTGAAGGTGTAAGCCTCTGGTCTGCGCACGAAACTCCGTGGCGGCAATGCCGACATCTGATCGTCACGGATTTCACCGACGGTCGGTATCCGACCCGGCCTCGCGCCAACCCGTTGTTTCTGGACAGCGAAATCACTGCAATTCGAACCACCACCGGTTTGCAGCTTCGCGGGAGGGCAGAGGGTTTGGCCGAAAGCCTCTTCCTCTTTGACCAGCAGCTTCAGGCGGTTGCGGAGTCTGTGACATTTCTGGTCCCGTGGCGCGATCTGTCGGGCGTGCGGCAGCAACCTTCAGCTGGGCTATCACTGGTCGCACGCGCAATATCGGATGTAGAAGAAGCTCATGATCTGATCCTCGACCTGTCGCGCCTGCCGCCTGGCGACTGGCCTGTGGCACATCACCGTCTGCCACCGTTGCCGGAATCGGACGAACTCCCCGAGGCGCTCTCGTTCCCAGGCCTCGACCTGTTGGCGCTCCGTCGCAAAGATGACGGAACAAGCAAACCTCAGTCACCCTCACGGCTGGAAACACTTCTGGTCAGCCCGCTGGCATGGCTTCTGGACGAAGTTGGCGCGGGCGACATGTCTTGGTCCGCTGAGGAACTCGATGTGATGGCCAAAGGCAACATTGCCCATGACGTGTTTGAACATGTGTTCCTGAAGGACCAACCCCTGCCAGAACCTGCGGCACTGACCGCTGCAGTTGCCGAGGCCTATGATCGAGCGCTGACCCGCCATGCTGGGTTTCTGCGTAGCGCATCATGGGAAATGGAGCGCAGCGGGCTCGAGCGTGAGATCCTTCAGGCGGCGCTGCGCTGGCGCGAACATCTGCTGGCGCTTGGCGCAAAAATCATCGGCAACGAGATCTGGCTGGCGGGTGAGGCGCATGGCATCAACCTGCACGGTAAGGCTGATGCGATCCTTGAGTTGCCGGACGGTACGCTGCTTGTCGTCGATCACAAGAAAAGCGGCACATCGGCCCGGCGCAGGCGAATGGAGGCCGGGTGGGATCTGCAAGCAGGGCTATACCGAGACATGCTCGGCCGTCCTATCCGGCGCGACGGCGACGGGATGGACCCGCTGATTGGCCGACAGGTCGGTATTGCCTATCACCTTATGAATGATGGTGGGCTCTTAACCTCCGGGCATGTGCCTGCAGAAGGATCTCCCGCCCGCGACATGGGCGACGCCGTCAACGATGCGGCTGTTGCAATGCTTGCTGAACGGCTGGCGCAGCTAGGGGCCGGCCGGGTGGTGCTGAATACCTCAGCCGATGAGGGCTTTTTCAAGAAAGAAGCAGGATTCACGCCCTATGCGCTGACCGATGGTTCGACCCTGGTTACCGCGTTCATCCGCCAGATCGAGGAGGTATGACCATGGACGGAGCAGATTCAGACCGAGGGTTGGTCATCGTTCCCGCCGGCGCGGGCGCGGGAAAAACCCATCGTATCAAGACCCAGCTTTCTGACTGGGTGAAGCGCAAGATCGTACGACCCGAACGCATCCTTGCGGTGACCTTTACCGAAGCCGCTGCGGGCGAATTGCGCGAACGTATCCGGGCGGGTCTTCTGGCGGACGGGCTGGTCACCGAGGCTATGGCCGTGGAGCGCGCATATGTCTCTACCATCCATGGCTTAGGCCTGCGTTTATTGACGGAACATGCGCTGGCAGCAGGTGCATCGCTGCAACCCCGTCACCTTGGCGATGCTGAACGCGAGCTGCTGATCCGGCAGGCGCTGGCCCATGCGAAATCGCTTGATCCTATCAAGGCTGAACCCGAGCGGTTCGGATATCAGCCCAACTGGCAAAAAGGCGAAACGGTCGAAGATTCACTACGGGGCCGGGTTCTGTCGATGATCGACCTGTTGCGGGGGCTCGGCGACAAAGGCCGTGATCCCGGGCTGATCGTACCCGCATTAACACGGCTCGATGAAATCTACGGCAAGGTGATCGCAGACCCCATAGCCGCCCGTGATGCGTTGGCGAAGGCGGTTGCTACCATGCTCACGGCCTTTCCGGACGGTGGCATGGACGGCGTCACAGCCAAGGGCCCCCGCGAGACGCTGGAAAACAATCTGGCCCTGTTTCGCCGTGTCGAACGTGATCCGGCGATGCTGGATCGGGACTGGAGCCTTTGGCAGTCCCTGCGCAGTCTCTTCACTTCGAACAGCCGTACGAAAACGCCAGAGGGCTACGATGACCTTGCTCTTGCGATCATGCAGGCTGCCGAGGTGCTGCCTTCACATCCCGGCCCCTTGGCCGATGCGAAGCTGCACTTTCAGTGCCTGATCGCCTGTGCGCAGGAAGTGATGGAAGCTTATGAGACACGCAAAAAGGCGCTTGGGCTGATTGACTATGCCGACATGATTGCAGGCGCCGAGCGGCTATTGCGGACCGATCCGGCAGTGCGACAGGCCGTGCTGGATGAAATCGACTGCGTCATCATCGACGAATTCCAAGACACCAACCCGGTGCAATTCGCGCTGCTCTGGCAGCTCGGTGCCCGCGCGCCACGCACCCTGCTGGTAGGGGATGTCAAACAGTCGATCATGGGTTTTCAGGGCGCTGATCCGCGCCTGTCTCAGGCGCTGGCGGCGGCCAACCCCGATGCGACGCAGCCCCTTGACCGCAATTGGCGGTCTACACCGGCGGTGATGGACTTCGTCAATGCTATGGGCGCCGGGCTGTTTGGCGCAGGCTACAACCCGTTAGCCCCGACGCGTGATCCTGTGTCCGGTCCTGCCTTAGAGGTTTTGAACATCGTCAAAGGCCGCGGGGTAAGAAAGTATTCGAAGCCGCAAGAGCATGTTGCAGAGCGCATCGCCCAGATCTTGCAGGTGGGGGAAACGATCACCGACCGGCATAGCAAGGCCCCGAGGAATGTGCGCCCCTCTGACATCGCTCTTCTGGTCTGCCGGCACGCGACCGCAGCCCGCTATGCCGAGGAATTGCGCGCTCGCGGCGTACCTGTCCGCATTGCCGAGGATGGCTGGGCGACAAGCCCGGTTGTTCAGGCGGCTCGCGCGGCGCTCAGCTATGCCGCGAACCCTAGCGATACGAATGCCGCGCTGGTCCTGCGCACCCTCGGCCCCGATCCGCTCAGCCTACAAGCCGCCATGCAAGCGCAGATCCAAGGGCGGTTGGAGGATGATCCGGTCCTCCTGCGCCTGGCGGCGCTGTCGGACCGCCTTGCTCGCTTGCCGATTTCCGATGCAGTGGACCTGGTGATCAATGCTTCTGGGCTGCGTATCTGGGCTGACCGTCAGCCCGACCCAGCACAGGCGCGTGCAGACCTTCTGCGGCTTGAAGCCGAAGCAAACGACTTCGAATCCGCGCACAGTGATCTCAAGGCGGCAGCCGGTTTCCATGGCGAAAGCGCCAAGGTGTTTCTTGGCTGGCTGGATGCCCGCGCCAGCGAGCGCGATTTCGACCGCCGTCCCGACCCCGCCGCCAACAGCGCCGAGGCGGTCGAGATCGTCACATGGCACGCCAGCAAGGGGCGTGAATGGCCGATCACCGTGGTTGCGGAATTCGACCACGGGATCGAAGACTGGCCGGGCAGCACCGCGACCCGGTTCACCGCGCTTCACGAGATCGACGATATGGACGCCGTGCTCTCCTCGGCCGCACTGATCCACACGCCAGGATTTGCCGCCCCGGAGGCCGAGCGGCGGTTCATTGAGGATCGGCGCTCGGATTTCGAGGCAAATGCGAAGAACCTTCTTTACGTCGCCATGACCCGGGCACGGGATCGGCTGGTGTTGGAGTGGCCAGGCTTCCTAAAAGAGCGTGATGAGGAAGCTCCGGAAGCCAAGTGCCTGTTCCATGTTTTCACGGATGCCTGCGCGCCGCAGATCGGTGCTGATACACTGCGCATCGGCGGGATTGAGTGTCCGGCCATCATCAGGCAGTTGCCCGAACACGCGGGCTTCACCGCGTATTCGGACGCCGAGATCACGGATACACCACGGCTCGGCCGCGATACCCCCTTGCCTGCTGTGGACTTGACCCCTTGGAGGTTGCAGCCATCGCAAGCTACCACGGCCCTGTCTGCACCAGAAAGCCAGGGTATCAAATTGGGAACACCATGGTCCCGTACAGTTAGTGACGCGGCCCGTGGGACAGCGATCCATCTTGCCTTGCGGACTTGTCTGACGCGTCCTGATCTGACTGAATCCCTGCCCAAGGCTACCGGATTGGACGATACAACCCTAGCGCTGGTCGCGGAGCGAGCAGCTGCACTGAAAGCCTGGCTTGCGGCCGATGGCTACACCGATCTGCTTTGTGAAATCCCTCTTCTAGCACGTACTAAAGAGGGTGCGGAAATTCCCGGAATGATCGACCTGCTGGCAGTTGGGCCGAGGGGTTGTCTTTTGATCGACCACAAGACCGGCGGTGCGGGTGAGGGTTTTGGCCTCTACTGGCCGCAGCTTTCTGCCTATGCCGACTTGGTCCGAAACGTATTCCCGACGTACGAATTGAATGGCGTGGCAGTACTTTGGGTTGATCATGGACGGCTGGATTTTCTGGACCTGGCCTCTATTCCTGCCCACGGGCATCAAGAAAGTACTTCTTGATGCCCTGGGGAATACTCGCGCCTGACACCATCATTACGCAGCGCAGGCAGCAGAACCTGGGCCTTGCCAGCGCCGTGCAGCACTTCAACGATCGTTCAGTACCAGGCTTGGGTGGCATGTGGTTTCCGATGCCGATTCTCTGGTCGGTTTTGGCGGTGTCCATTGCCGAGGAGCTAGGTGTATCGGCCTTGCCAGTCGGCAACGCCGTCGAGGCTTTGATGATGCGAAAGGCCACCGAAGAGGGCCTGGCGGACCGTCGCGTGCGCGGTCTACGCAAGATGCAAGGGCTGAAAGACTGGAGTTTCAAGAATCTCAAACGACGCGGCACCTATGTGGTTCAACCCATCCGCATGGCCATGGTGCAACCGCTGGTCGCGCTTGGTTTTGTGCGGGGCAGTCGCTTTGGTGCTTTCACCATCCACACCGCAGGCGCGCAGATGCTAAACCTGCCAGTGATGGCAAACTACCGTCGTGTTCTGGCCGCATGGGCACATGGGGGATCCCCTCATGGTTTGAATAAGGTAATTGAAGACCTGTCGCCAAATGCTGCCGTCCCACCCGATGTGCGTAAGCTGATCTTGGCTCGGCTTGTCGGAGGAGATGATCCGTCAACGTCGCGTCGGCGTGCACTCGTGGCACTCAAGACCGGGCCCAGTGCAGGCCAGCTCGATGCCGTCGAACCGCTCAGCGGGATAACTACCGACCATTGGACGGACCTGCGCGCGGGGGCGGCTTTCATGGATTTACGCAGTGCCGCACTGGCGGTGTTGTATCGCTTGGAAGAAAGTCTGCTTCAGCTTCGCGATGCCAATGAGGCTGCTTGGCTGCCCTTGGACGAGGCCAATAAAACCGTGGGCGAGCCCCTCGCGGCGCTTCGCCAATGCGCCCGCCAGCTGGGCGCCAGAATTGACGCAGCAGATGAGTCAAGCAGCCGGAAATTCCTTTCAGAGGTCCGGGATTTGCCCGACCAACAGCTTCTTCAAAAGCTGGCCGATCGCGATGGAACGGTGATCAGGTGGCGAGACGATCGTATCGGTCTGGGACCAGCGGCCGGCGAGATGCCAAGCATCGATGCAGACGAATCCGTCAATGATGCCGAGTTCGCGCCTCAGTTATTCCGACTTTTCAATCTTCATTGCCTTGCGACCGAACTGAACGGCGATGTGAACCCGGGATGTCGGGTCTCAGCAGGTGAAGAACCGGCATCATGAACACAACGCTTATCACCCTCTTCATGCCGCCCAAGGATTGTTTCGGGGATTTCGGTTTCTTCTGCGGTTTTACGGCAACGCCCAAGGTGATGGGGCAGATCCGGCGCAGCTTTACTGGCGAAATGGCGCGCCCCGTACTAGCCGCGTTCATTCACCCGACAATGAACGCAATTTCGGACATATCGGGTCTAGCCTGGATGTGGATGCGGCCGCAGGATCGAGGTTACAACCTGTTGCACGCCAAGGTTGCCTTGCTGGGATTTCGCAAGCGCGATGAAGATGGATATATCATCAGGCTCGCGGTCAGCACGGGAAACTGGACGCAAGACCCTTTGACGGACAGCATTGACCTGTTCTGGTCAATTGACCTTCAGACCGATGATCCGAGAGATCAGGATATCGCAGATATTCGGGCGGCCTGGAACATGTTCAAATGGCTGCGCCAGCGTGGGGATTGCACGCTGATCGAACGGGAATATGACGGCGCACTACCCTATGCGCAGCTGGAGGACGAGATTGAGCGCCTTCCGGCCTCTACCTTGCAGCCACGCTTCATCGACAGCCGGTCTAAGGCTTTGCTTCCTCAGGTCGTCGATCGACTGGGAATAGGAAAAAAGGCAGATCGCCTAATCCTTGGATCCGGTTATTTTGAAGCAGAAGGCGATGGTGGCGCGGGGCTGCCTGAGAGGTTTCGCAAGAAGCTGGTCAAAGAAAAGCTCTTGAAGAAATCTGCGACTTTGGACCTGTTTCTGAACCCGATGTCCTGTCAAGGTCTGGCCATGCGTGGCCCGGCCCTGACCGCGGTCGGTTGGAATCTCCGGTGCCCGATTTCCGCTATGCATGGCGAAGACGGGCGACTTCACGCTAAGTTTGTATTGCTCGGCGCAGGTCACGACGAGGCCGTTGGGCGCGTCTATTTAGGGTCGGGGAATCTCAGCCGGAACGGATTTGAAAAGGCCGCCAGCGCGGGTGGCAATCTTGAAGCGGGGGTTGTCGTCGATCTTCCCAAAGGCTTGAAATGGCGCAGCCGAAAGAACAGCAAGCAAGGTTTTGCGACCCTGTTGCCAATCCAGTTCAACGAGACCGTCGAGCCTTCGAAGCTACAGTCTGGCAGCGGGTTTGTGCCCCCCGAAGAGCCTGAAACCCTGCCGCCAGCGTCTTGGTTGAACTGGAAGGATGATACGCTTTGTGCGCCAGGCGGGATTGTTCTGGATGTCATAGGTCCGGACGGTGCATCGTGCCCCACGCCCTGCATCTGGCCTGCACCTGCTCCAGCCGTTGTCACGCTGACACATGGTGGCTGGCGCGTTCCCGTGATCGCGGAGGGCGTGCTTGTTGTGCCACGGCCATCCGAATTGACAGTGGAAGACGTCTTGGCCGGCCTGCAGGCGTTCCCAGAACCCTTAGACGCAGATCAGCCCGATGACGGACCCGAAGGCGGTGAGCCAATGGTGGAAGCCTCGGATACCCCGGATTTGCCACCCGCAACCTATGCTATTCGCCGGATGATGAGCCTTCTGGTGCGGCTCGGCGAGACCCAGGCAAGACTTGACCCGCGAGATTGGCAGCGTTGGTGTCGAGAACTGCGTCACACCTTGCGCGCGATCTGCAAGCAGGAGCAGCCGATGATTGGCTTTTTTCGCGATGCGAAGGCAAATCCCTTGCCGGCACTAATGGACCCGCGGATGTGCCCTGACGATATCGACCTGACCCTGCTGGAACAATCGTTGAAGGCTGTAGCTCGGGAATGGAAGATCGATGACCTTCCGTCGCTTTGGGCTGACGAGGGCATGTGACATGGATTGGATGAAGGCGGCTGATTATCTTGAGCAGCTCGCGTCGCAACAGACGGATGAACCGCTTGATGCTGGACAGCGCGCATCTGTTGCGCAACTTGCTGCGCGGATCAGATCCGGTCAGCGGGCCGCTTTGCTGGCCGACGAAGTCGGGATGGGCAAAACCCGAATAGCGGTTGCACTCATTTCAGCAGTTCGCAACGTGGGCGGCAGAGCTGCGATTGTGCTCCCTGCTGGGTTGGGCGTGCAGTGGCAGAAGGAACTGAGGCTATTTCAACCTGATGACCAGACTCTGCTACCGTTGCGCAGCTATGACGGATTTATCGCAGGTTTCCTCACTGAAGAAGATGCCGAAGGAAATGAAAAACACAAACGCAAACACAAGGACTGGCTAAGGAACCGTAGGCAGCAACGCGAATTACCCCAAAAGGGGTGGGCCGACGAAGAGGTCTTGATGATCTCTCATACTTTTGCAGCGATGCGCTTCCCGAATCCAAGCGACGGTCCGGCAGGTGGATGGCGGCGTGAATTGCTTCCGAATGTTGCGCGATTGCTGGCCGGGCAACGGCGCAATTTCATGCGCAACAGCTTTCACCGTGGTGAGGTCAGCCAGGTCCATGCCACCCGCCGCGCCGCCCGCACGATTGCCGACACTATCATTGAACACGGTTTGTGTCGGAGCGTGCTCGATGATTTGGCCGGCGACCACCGATGGCTTGCGGCCGATGAATACAAGCGCAAGATCCTTCCACTCATAGGGTACGGGCTGGGTCGGTTCGACCTGATCGTCGTTGATGAAGCCCACAAGGCCCGTGGGGAGGATTCCAGCCTTTCGCGCATTCTCGGGCCAGTCAGTTGGGAGTCCGATGATCCATTCCGCCTCGGGATGACGGCCACGCCTGTTGAACTGGATTCTGCTCAATGGATTGACACACTAGGTCGGATCAGCGGTCGGGACGACGGCGAGGATGTTACTTCGCTCGCCGAACTCGCCGAATGGATCAGCGGCTATGTCGACGTGGTCAAACGCATCCAGATCGAGGAACTGGATAACCCGTTGACCGAAGGTTTCGAGAGCACTTCCTCGCGTTTCCAGCACGCCCTGCGCCCGTTTGTCCTGCGGCGTGACAAGCGCCACGACCCACAGATTCGCGCATTTCAAGAAGCGCATGGAGATTATCGCATCGTCGAAGACTTGAAAGTATCTCCCGCAACGGAGGGGTTCACGCGCGACTGGCTGCGTCGGTTTTGTGCCGCTGAAGCGCTTTCTATCCTGCCGCAGGATGACCATCGCGTGAAGCGTGTAAGACTTTCGGTCGCCCAAGGATACGGTTTTGGTCTCGCGCCCGAATCCGAAACTGCTGAACAGCTGCCGCAGGACGATGAGTTAGAAGGCCCGCAGTCATTCTGGTTCGATGCCTTCCGTGGCCAGCCCGCGGATATCTACACCCATCCTGCGATACTAGCCGCTGTTCGACTGATCGAGTCTTATGTCGAACGGCACGAAAAGGTTCTCGTTTTCGGGCGTTTCATAGCTCCGATGGATGCGCTGACCCGCCTATTGGACGCGCGCGAAATGCTCCGGCGGCTCAGAGATGGACGGCACTGGCCGGCCTCAAAAGTACGGGACGAGAGCGAACCCGCCGTTCTTGCCGCCATGAATGACCCTGATCTCTGTGTGACGACAGGCGGTATCACTTCGATCAACCAGATACTGACCGAGCGATATCGAAAATGGTCCAGTGCGCGCCGAACAGAGCTTGCAAGGCTGCATCGTGAAATCGAAGCCCTAGCACCGCAGGATGATACCGCCGCGCTGTTGGTTGGCTATTTGCGCCAAGATGACGATGGTGAAGAGCTGCAAGGCGATATCGGGGCACTACTGGAGGCGCTTGGCGACAGGCGTGCGAGCGCTGACGCACCGTGGTCCGGCAACGAAATGCTAGCGCTGTTCAAAGGGCTGCTGGATGAATTATCAACCGATGAAGAGCAAGAAAACGACAGTGTTTTGCAGTCCAGGCTGGCCTCGTATCTTCAGGACTTTTCTGGGCGCGAGGGCAATTTTGCCCGTATGATGTCTGGCGCGACCCTACCTCAAACACGCCGCTTGTTGCAGTCCGCATTCAACCGCGCCTCCAGCTGGCCAATGGTGCTCCTCGCTCAGTCCCGCGTTGGGCGAGAGGGGTTAAACCTGCATGAAGCCTGCCGCACCGTGGTCATACTGCATGCAGAATGGAACCCGGGTATTGTCGAACAACAGATTGGTCGCGTGGACCGCAAGGGTAGCTGTTGGCTGAAAGACTTGGATAATTGGCATGGGCACGCCGAGGGCGACCCCCCACGTATACGCATTCATCCTGTCGTTGTCAGCGGAACCTATGATGATCACAACTGGCAGGTCCTGAAGGAACGTTGGATGGAGCTGCGTGCACAATTACACGGGGAAGTTTTGCCGCATCAGGGAACCCACGCAGCAATTTCCCCAGAACTCGAAGCTCTTAGGAACCGTATCATAGTAGCCACGCCAAGCTTTGCGCCATGGGAGTGATGTGAAGTTCCATAAACACCAACGGATGGTCACAATCATATTCATACACCAGGAGAAGCTATTGAACCTTCAACGCGCCATCGAAATCGCTGCGGAAGCCCATCGGGGACAAACCGACAAGGCCGGCGCGCCGTATCTGCTACATCCGCTCCGGGTGATGATGTCATTGGAGACCGACGACGAACGGATCGTAGGCGTTCTGCATGACGTGGTCGAAGACGGCCCTGGCTGGACATTCAAGCGCCTTGAGGGAGAAGGTTTCTCGCCGACTGTGCTCGACGCCTTACGCCTTGTCACGAAGAGGCCCGAGGATGAAGGCGACAGCGAGGCCGTCTACGTGGCCTTCGTCCGACGCGCCAGGGGCAACAAGATCGCGCGCCGGGTCAAAACGGCCGACATCCTCGACAACCTGAACGCTTCGCGACTGTCGGCACTGACCGAAAAGGACATGCGCCGCATGAACCGCTATCTGGCTGCTCTGCGAGAGCTGCGGGACGCGGAAGCCTGAAGGGAAAAAATCCGGGAATCACTGGCGCGCGGCCAGCACATCGAAGAAATCTTCAGCCAGCAGTTCATCATGCCTTTCGGGCATCGAATTTGCCTCTGTTGAGCGCGGCTCGACGATCCGCCACATTCGGTATCGTCCCTGCCCCGTAACCTCCCGAATGAGACCCTGCTCGTCCATCCAGTCGATGTTGCGCTGAACCGTTGCCCGATGCGTGCCTGTCATTTTCTCGGCCATCTGTACTGAGACCAGCGGCCAGCTTGCGAAGAGGTTCCGCAGCATCGGCGGCGTCTTGCCCGAGAGGGGAGCCATCGCGCGCTCTGCGGCAGCCGCCCAAGCCTCGATCCCCTCGAGCCTGCGCAGGGCTGCGAATGTCGCGCTCTCCATCGCGTTCAGCCAGCGTGCTAACCGGGCGGGCGGGTCCCCGATCGCGCGGAAGCCCCCTCCCCCGCCCATGGCGATGGGGGCGAAGATCGCGCCGGGCGCGCTCCCCGACGGCGCGAGATCGGCGATCGCGACACGCGCAGCCGTCACTGCGGCCTCCAGCGGGTCATCGACCGGTGAAAGCTCCGCGACGTGCCAGAGATGAAAACCCATGCAGGCCCGCGCTGCGGGGTGGAGGTCTTCGGCCTGATCCATCATCGCGAGCCATCCGGCGGCCCGGTCATCGAAGGCTTCTCGCTCTGCCATCTCGACCATGCGCGAGGGAGCCTTAGCCTCGTCGAGACGCTCCCCCTGCCCCGGACGGGCGCGCCGATCAAGGAATGTCTCGAGGTCGCCCACACCTGACCGACGCGCCAACGGCGCGGGTCCGACGGTCAGCCGCCGCACGGTCCAGCCGATCCGGTGCAGCGCCTGCGCATCATCCGTTACGGTCGAAACCCGCAGCGCCATGTAAAGCGAAAGCCGGTCGAGGCCGATCCGGTCTTGCGTGAGCCAGCTGAGATCCGCGGCTTCGATCAGGGCGAGCCGTTGCCGCCAGCCAGCCGGGCCGCGGCGCAGGCGTTCATCGAGGATCCCCAGGCGCGCAGCAACACGGGCGAGCTGCGCCGCCTGCCCGGCCTCGGCCGCGCGCCAGGCATCGACGACATCGGATTCCTTCGGCTCAGGTGCAGGTCCGGGAGGCAGGTAATCCGGTTCGTCCTCCATCGGCCCTGGCAGGAACCAGAGGTCAGCGTCATCCCGGTCCTCGGACGCCTCCATGTCCTCAAGAGCCACCCCGTCGTCGTCCATGTATGTTTGGCGAAATCGGTTCATGCGCGCTTTATACGGCCATTATGCGCGCTTGGCGATGGACTTTGATAGCCTGCGTTTTCCTTCTACTATAGAGGCGGCCGAGGATCCTGTCTTCTTCATAGCGATGGAGCACCTCTCGTGGGCTTCAGCCCAGAGATAAAAGGCTTCCCGAACTAAGCGCGACGAGGGAGACACCCCTTGCGCGCGTTTACAAACGGTCGTTTATTAGCGATATATAAAATTGCAAACGGCTCTTTTCCATGCCCCTGATAGGCTATGCGCGCGTCTCCACAGAGGATCAGACCCCCCTGCCCCAGTCCGAGGCGCTGCAATCGGCAGGCTGTGCCGAGATCTTTGAAGAGCACGCCTCAGGCGGCAATCGCACGCGGCCGGTGCTTGCACGTGTGCTGGAACGGATTGGAAAGGGCGACACGCTGGTCGTCGTTCGGATTGATCGGCTTGCGCGGTCTCTGTCGCACTTGCTTGAGGTGATCGAAAGACTGGAGGGCAAGGAGGCGTTCTTCCGCTCGCTCCAGGACCCGATCGACACTGCCTCGCCTCAGGGCAAGTTCACGTTGCAGGTACTGGGCGCCGCGGCCGAGTTCGAGCGCGCCCTGATCCGCGAACGCACCAAAGCGGGGCTTGCCTCGGCACGCTCAAAGGGCCGCGTCGGCGGCAACCCAGGTCTTCGCGCCAAGGACCCTGAAGCGCTGCGCAAGGTGCGGTTGGCACGACAGGACGGCTACATGGAGCGCTTGAACGAGACAGCGCAGGATTGGGTGCCCCAGGTGCGGCGCCTAAGGCCGGATATGGCCTGGGAAGATGTGCTGCGGATCATTAATGGCCCCCTGCCCCACGGCCGCCACTGGACCCAAAGCCGTTTACTCCGCGCTGTGAAGGCATATGTGCGGGACGGGTTCCTGCCCGCTGAAGTGCTTGGACGCGCTGGACGTCGCGAAACCGACGATCGCCTGCCTGCGATTGTCGCCGCAATCAAAGGTGCTGACCCCGAGATCACCTTGCAGGCAATCTGCGACCGACTCGAATCCATGCGTGAGCGCACCCCTCGCGGTCGAACCAGCTGGCAGCCTTCCTCAGTCAGAATGCTGCTGGAGCGTGCAGAGCGCCTCGGCCTTTTGTAGGCGCTAATGGTCGGCAAACCACTCTGTTCGCTCGGCCCAAATCTTCCAGAATCATCGCCTCAATTGGATGAAAGCCACGTAAATATCCAACAAAGCCTTGGGGTTAGTTCGCGCGAGCAGAAAATATCTCGAATGGTTTCGGATTCGCCAGACACGGTCTTTATCGTTGGTAATCAATGCGTTATCTAGCGCAAGCCCCGCGCGACCAAATTGGTGCTGTGGATAACTTTTCCACTACATCTAGATTCTTCTTGCCGGACTCAGATGTTCGTGGCATCTCCATTCTGACGGCAAAACGCGTCAGAAGTGGCTTCGACCGTCAGAACGACAAAGAGCCTTAGCAAAGGCCATGAGAGGCGGCAGAAC
>NZ_CP109793.1 GCF_025857195.1 Leisingera thetidis
ATGACGGCACAAATCGAACCCGCTATTGGGATGCCGCCAGGGGCAGATGTCTTTGACGATCTGCTTAAGGATGAAGCTCGGCTGCGCCAGTCCTTGGACAAGCATATGCGCAACGTCTTCGCTCCGGAAGCGAAGAAAGAGCTTAGACCGTTCACTTCGGGTGAAGTGGCCACGCTGCTCGGTCTGAGCCAGTCGCATCTGCGCAAGCTGCATTTCGACGGCAAGATTCCCGATGTGAATACAGACGGGCGCGGGCACAGGCTCTATACCGGCAAAAACATTCAGGAGATCCGCCTAGCGATGGCGCGGACAGCAAAGGACCCGCTGCAGTTCCTGCCCGGCCGGGTAGGTAGCGACCATTTGCAGGTGATTGCGGTTTCGACCTTCAAAGGCGGCTCGGCTAAGACAACCAGCGCCGTTCATCTTGCGCAGCGCTTCGCGCTCAAGGGGTATAGGGTCCTGGCAGTTGACATGGACCCGCAGGCGTCGCTTACCACTATGCTGGGTCTGCACCCCGAACTCGATCTGACAGATTCCGGCACAATCTATGACGCCGTGCGGTACCAGGATCCGGCCCCGATGGAAGATGTAGTCCGAAAGACCTACTTCCAGAACCTCGACCTGGCGCCTGGCGGGCTGATCCTGTCAGAATACGAGACAGAGACCCCACATGCGATTCGTAAGGGCATACAGCCGCCCTTCTACCTTAGGCTGAAGGCGGCGATCGACCAGGTCGAGGACCGCTATGACGTGGTGTTCATCGACTGTCCGCCGCAGCTGGGCTTTCTCACCATGTCGGCGCTAGTGGCCGCCACCGGCCTTTTGATCACCGTGATCCCGAATATGATCGACGTGGCCAGCCTCAGCCAGTATCTCACAATGGCCACCTCACTTCTCAAAGTGGTGCAGCGCAACGATCAGCGGCTGGACTATGATTTCCAGCGTTATCTCCTGTGCCGCTACGAACCTTCGGACATGCCGCAATCGCAGATGGCATCATTCCTCCGGATGCATTTCGGGCAGCGGCTGATGACGGAACCGTTCCTGAAGTCCACTGCAGTTTCCGATGCGGGCCTGTCACAAAAAACGCTCTACGAAGCCAATAGAGCCGAAATGAACCGCGCCACGCTGGAGCGAGCGATGGAATCAGTAAACCACGTGGCGGATGAATTCGAAACCGCTGTTCAGGCGGCCTGGGGGAGAAGTTGATGGCGCGCAAAAACGTCTTTGAAGGGCTGATGGCCGAATTCGGCGCCGAGGCTGAGGAAGCGGTCTCCCCGGCTGAACGCGATCCTGTCGAAGCCGCCCGCGAGGCGCCCATTCCTCAAGCCTTCCGCCGCGGTCCCGTAGCAGCCCTGGAAAATGACATCCGCTCAACCGCGCAGCGCAGTGTGCAGGAGATCGATCCGGAGCAGATCGAGGATACCGGCATGCGCGACCGGTTCCAGCTGGACGGCAACGATCTAGAGGAGCTGAAGCAAAGCATCGGCCAGCACGGCCAGCAAGTGCCGATCCTGCTCAGGCCGCATCCGCGGCTGAGCGGACGCTACCAGGTCGTCTACGGCCGCCGCCGCCTCGCCGCGATCAAGCAGCTGGGTATCCCGGTCAAAGCACTGGTGCGCACCCTGTCGGATGAGGAAGCGATCCTTGCCCAGGGCCAGGAGAATAACCACCGCAAGGATCCTTCCTTCATCGAAAAGGCCGTGTTTGCGGGTGACTTAGAAGAAGCCGGATACGCCCCCGCGGTGATCCGCGAAGCGCTAGCGGTAAGCAAGAGCCACCTGTCGCACATGCGCAAGGTGCGCCAGGCGATCCCGCGCAATGTGATCGAGTGGATTGGCGAAGCACCGGGTGTTGGCTGGAAACGTTGGCACGCGCTGGCGGAGAAAGTACTGGATCATGAAATCAACCCGGCCACTGTGCCGGTGACCGAGGCAGATGCCAAGCTGGAGTCGGCCAAGCGGTTCGACGCTTTTGCCCGGAGAGTGGAGGCGCAACTGGCGCCGAAGAAACCCGAAGCCCCTGCCCCGAAACCGGCACGGGCCGTGCGCGCACCGGAAGGCGGCGCCAAGATTGGGGAGGTTCTTACGACCGGAGGACGCACCATTCTGCGGACACACCCGAAACAACAGGAATTCTCTGAATGGCTTGACTGGCACGGAGAAGAAGCCCTGCTGCGCCTGCATGCGCAGTGGCAAGAGGAACAGGCGTCCTGAAAAGGGCGCCCGAGGCATAACAGGCAACACCAGCAAGGAGGCACAATACAGGAGACCAAAAAAGAGAAGCTCCCCAAGACCGTAATCCCAGAGAGCCCCATCTATGTTTGCACCTAAGATGTACCCCGCTCTCTTCTGAACTGTCAACAACAACCCATCCGGTTGACAGGTAACTTGTGCCAAAAATTGCCGTTAGGCAGGGTACAGGAAGGATAAGGTGTGGCTTCCTGGTCCCTCGTGAAGAGCAGATGGCATTCAAACAGCTTATTCCGGCAACCGGGGTCCCTTCCCCGGCCGATCTCCCATGCCTGGACGGCGGCGATCCACGGCAAATGTTTTGGGACGTGATTACTAATCTCAAAGCAGCCAAGGACACCTTCAACCTCAAGGACCGGCATTTCAGCCTACTGCAAGCGTTGGTCTCTTTCGTCCGCGAGCGCGGGGCAACCGGCACCTGGGTGGTGTTTGCCTCGAACGAAAAGCTTTGCGAGCGAGCCAATTGCATGGGAGAGCGCACAATGCGACGCCAGATTGCCCGGTTGCTCGAGGTCGGCCTTCTGCGCCGAACTCAATCCCCCAACGGCAAACGCTATGTGCACCGCGCTCGCGACGGCAGCATTTTGCAGGCCTATGGCTTTGATCTGGGTCCGCTTCTAGAACGCGCTAGGGAGATCGCAGCGCTTGCGGCAGAGGCCGAAGAAGAGGCCATGCGCGTCCGCCTGCTGCGCGACCGCCTTTCCACGCTGCGGCGACAGTGGCCCATTGGTTCGGAAGAAGACAACATCATCCGCCTCGCACTTCGCCGCCGCCTAAACCGTGTTGAACTGGAAGCCCTCATTGGGCGGTTCACACCCTCGGATGATACCCCTCCTCCGCCCTGCTCCGAGTCCGTGTCTGCTGGCGAAGATCTGCTTGAGGCTGAAGTTTTGTCCCCCGATGACAGTCAAAATGTCCGCCACCATCAGAGATCAATACAGAAAATAATTGAATCTGAAGAGTCCAAGGTCGAAGCTGAAACACTTAGCAAAGCAAAAAAAACTAAGACAGGCCACAAGGATGTACTTTCGCTCACTATGGCTGACGTCTTAGCAGCTTGTCCCGAGGCTCTAAGTTTCGCACAGTCACCAGTACGGAATTGGGTAGATTTGCATCAGTTGTCGCGATTTCTCGCACCAATGCTTGGGTTGAGCCGAAACGTATTGGACAGCGCTGAGCGGGAATTGGGGCAGGGAGGCTTGACTTTGACTCTTTTGGCTATGACAGAAATGCACAAGAACATTCGATCTCCTGGCGCCTATTTGCGAAGCCTTACTAACGGTTCTGCAACTGGCCGCTTCGATCCAGTTCGGTTGATCCAGAACCTTACCAAGAAAGTAGGCAACTGTTCATCCCTTGATGGTTTACCCGGGTAAACCATCAATAACATTCCGGTTTGCCCTGCCTACAAAATTGAGTGAATGGGGATTCTTCGAAGACACTACCTCAGACCTGTTCAGGTCGGTTGTCCCTCAGGCTAGTAACACCTTAGCGAGGTAGATTGATGCGTTCCGCAATCTAGTCAAACGGCATTCATTACTCGACTTTCAGATTTTGCCGCTTCAGAGCTTAGGAAGTAAAAACCGCTACAACACTCTGTCTCAGGTACGGTAAGTCCACAAAAGGGTTTACCCGGGTAAACCGGAAAGGCGGTGTGACGTAAATTCAGTCGATATCTACACACTCACGTGACAGCATTCAGGTCGCTTGAAAGCGACTTTGTTTAGCTAGATGTTTAATCCCACAACTTGATAGTGCGATCCATTCTGTGGAAGGGAAGGAAGCACTAAGGGACAAGTTCGTCACAGCGGCGCCACGACTAAGCACGCCTATTCGAGCTGCAATAAAACGATCGCAAGACCGATCCCAAGGAACCTCGCTCGACCGTTCTCAACGAGACTTAGGAGGCTATGGTGGTAGCTTTCCGTCGGCGCACGCTCCTTCCTATGGATGATTGTCTATACGCCTTCCAGCCCTCGATCCCGCACCTGACCCGGTCAGCGCTGCACCACTACCTTCAGCAGAATGGCATCTCACGGCTACCGGATGTCGAAGAGGACAATCCCAAGCGTCAGCGCATTAATCTTTACGCCATCGGCTTCTTTCACATGGACATCGCAGATATTACAGACCGCCGAGGATAAGCTCCATCTCTTCATTGCTATCGGCAAGACCAACAAGTAAACGGCCGCCCAACTGGACGAGAAAGCCGTCAAGCGGACGGAATGTGAAACCTTGGAACACCTATTGGGGGTGACCCCTTACCGGATCCACGCGATCCTGACCGACAACTGGGTTTAGTTCGCCGACCAGACCGTAGCCACAACACGATCAGTTCCCGGCATATGCGCTTTGACATAGTGTGCGAAGCGAATGCGAGCGAGTATCGGCAGACCAAACCCAACCATCCGTGGACAAATGGTCAAGTCGAGCGGATGAACCGAACAATCAAGGACGCCATCGTCAAACGCTTCCACTGCGACAACCACGATCAACTTCTCACCTTCTTCGCCGATTTCATGGCCGCTTTTAACTTCGCCCAAAGGCTCAAGAGCCTTAGCGGGCTCAAGCCCTACCAATACAACTGCAAAGTCTGGACTTCAGAACCAGACAGTTTCATTGCCGATCCGATCCACCAGATATCCGGACTGAACACCTAGTTACCAACACAACCGAATTGCCGCATATGACTACAGTTATGAAGCTAAAACTTTCAGCAAGATCTCTTTTGGAACAAATTCGACAGGACAGGTTCCCAAGGTCTAGGGCAGGGGGGCATCCTGTGTTTCCGGCTCATCCTATTCGGGCAGCTCGGCCGGAAACAGGCCCTGGGTCTTGGCCCGGTCCAGCAGCATCTTGACGGAAGACACAGACCATTTTGCCCGCCCACGTGGTGTCCGCTCGCGCATGGCCTCCAGCCGGTCTGCAATCTGCTGCAGCGTGATGTCCGGAGCCGAGCCTGCAATAGCGGCAACAATCGTCATCAGCCGGTCATCGGGCTCCCCTGCGCCGGGCGCGCTCAAGGACATGGCTTTCCAGGAAACCTTCGCGGACATAGCGTTTTGCCGCTCGGATCAGTCTATCCCGCGACCATTGCCGCGAGCCGGATGGAAGCCGGGCATTGATGATCCCAACCACGTTCTCCCACGGCAGATCGGGCCGCAGGCGGCGCACTTCAGGAACCCAGTCCTGCGCGCTTTCCTCCAGCCGCCGGAACAGGGCCTCATCGCGGGCAGCCTGTACTTTACGGAGGGCGCCGGGGTCCTTGCTGCGCAGTCCGGGATTGCCACCGATCCGGCCCTTCGCCCGCGCCGATTTTAGACCAACCAAGGTGCGCTCCCGGATCAGCGCGCGTTCCAGTTCTGCCGCGGCGCCCAGCACCTGGAGGGTGAATTTCCCCTGTGGGCTGGAGGTGTCGACCGGGTCGCGCAGGGACTTGAAGTGGACGCCTTTGGCCTCCAGCCCCTCGACCACCTCCAGCAAGTGGGAGAGCGAGCGGGCAAGCCGGTCCAGACGAACGACTACCAACGTATCACCTGGGCGGAGCGTTTCAAAAAGTCGGTTCAGGACCGGTCGCGTCCGGTCGCCGCCGGACGCCTGTTCCTGATGCACCCGTGCGCAACCTGCAGCCCGGAGATCTTCAGCCTGGGCGGCGGTGGACTGGTCATCGGTAGAGACACGGGCATAGCCGATGAAGGGCATGGTGGATTCTTGAAGCTGTCTATTGGCGATCGTTCACAAGTTTGCCTGATCCGGAGTAATTTTCAATTTAATATGTCACTATTAAATGGAGGTTTGAAGGCGAGTGCGATTTTTAGCCATTCGCCCCGGTTGCCCGTTGTCCTTCTTGTTTCCTTGTTCCGGACGGTGCGGCAGGGGCGGGTGCAGTGGCGCTGAGCGCAGTTCTCGCGCGGAGGCCCGCCGGGAAAGACGAAATCGCTTGAGTAATGTGCAAAATGACTACAATTTGCACATATGATCCGGACCCTATCTGAAACCAAAGGCAGCGGCACAGATGCCGGAAAAGGCCCCTATGATGGTGAAACCGGGGGAGGAGGACCTGTGGTTCCTGCCCGGACCGCCGGAGGAGGAGCCGGACTTTCTGCCGCCGCTGCCGCGCGCCGAGCCGGATGAGCGGGCGCAGGTCGCCAAGTGGCAACAGGCGCAGGCGGCGGAGGCGCTGCATCTGGCGCAGACGGCGGCGCGGTTCGGGGCGCTGGATGAGCGGTTGCGGCGCGGGCCCGAAGGCTGGCGCCACAGGCTGGCGCTTTTCGAGGCGTCCGGGCTCAGCTGGCTGTCCGGCGACCGGATCTCCCCCGACAGGCTGGGGCTGTGGCAGGCGATGCGGGTCAGCGCGGCCGGCGATGATACCGCGGCGCTGCAGCGCACCGCCTGGGCGTTCCGCCGCCTGTCGGGCGGCCCCGGCCCGGGGGCGGATATTGCCGGGTTTCTGGGCCGCCATGACGCCCCGGGTGAAGATCCCTTGTCCGACAGGATCGCCGGGTGGAATGCCATCATGAAAACCGCATCCGCCCTGCATCCGATCGTCCGCGCGTGCTTTGCCTTTCACCTCTGGCGGATGGCGGGGATCGGGCCGGAGGGCGACGTTCTGGAGGGCGCGGTGATCGCTGCGCGCATGTCGGCCGGCGAAGGGCAGGGCGGCGCCCTGTTTGCGCCGGTGCTGATGAGCGGGGCAGGCGGGCTGCGCGGCGGCGGCGAGCCGCAGGAGCGGCTGCACCGCTGGCTGCAGGCGGTGGACCAGGGAGTTCTCCGGGCAATGCGGCATCTGGATCAGCTGGACCAGTGGGAGAGCGACGCCCGCAGCCGCGCCAAATCCCTGTCGGGCCGCACACCGCCGCGATTGATCGAGGTGTTCCGCAGCTGGCCGCTGGTAACAGCCCCGCTGGCCGAAGAACTGAGCGGCGCCAGCCGCGCCGCTGTGCAAAGGAACATTGCCTGGTTCGAGGCGAAGAACCTGGTGCAGGAGGTGACGGGGCAGGGGCGTTTCCGCGTCTGGCGGGCGTCCCTGAGCGGCGCGGCCTGAGCGGGTTTGCGGGCCGGAGCGCCGCAGCTGCCCAACAGCACCGGATTTGGCTGCGAATTCCCAAGCCGCCGCAATGGCGGGTTTATGCGGCCGGGCAGTGGGGCTGCACTATTGCGTTCCTTCGCCTTCTGAAAACCGCTATCGGCAGATTATGGATACCTGGGTTGTCATCTCCTTCATTGCCGTGCTGTTTTTCCTGATCGGCACGGCGGAGCCTTTGGCCGCGCGGCTGCGGCTGCCGTACAGCGCCATCATTGCCGTGATCGGCATCGTGCTGGCCTTGGCGCCAGCTTCTTTTTGCGCACCGAACTGACCGATGCGCTCAATCCCGTGGCGGAGGCGATCCTGGGGCTGCCGATCCAGGCCGAGATCTTTATCTATGTTTTCCTGCCGACCCTGCTGTTCCAGGCCACCATCGGAATGGACCTGCGCGAGATGGTCGGCGACGGCGTGCCCATCATCGTTCTGGCGGTGATCGCCGTTGTGGCGGCGACCGGGCTGGTGGGCTATTCGCTGCACTGGGTAAGCAGCCTGCCGCTGACCGCCTGCCTGCTGATCGGCTCCATCGTCTCGACCACCGACCCGTCGGCGGTGGTCACTATCTTCCGCTCGATTGCCGCGCCCCAGCGCCTGACCCGGATCGTCGAAGGCGAAAGCCTGCTGAACGATGCGGCGGCAATTGCGCTGTTTGGCCTGTTCCTCGGCTTCGTGATGGTCGGCGTTCCCGACCCCTCGATGCAGGAGGCGCTGGCGGGCTTTCCAATGCTGATCCTGGGCGGCGCGCTGACCGGCTGGCTGGCAACAAGAGCTGCGGTCTGGGTCATGAGCCTGTTTGCGGATTTCATCCTGGCGCAACTGTCGGTTTCGGTCGCCTTGCCCTATCTGGCCTATGTCATTGCCGAGCAGGTGCTGGGCGCCTCCGGGGTCATTGCGGTGGTGGCGGCGGGGCTGTCACTGCATCTGGCGGCGCCGGGGCGGCTGACGCCGCAGGCTTGGACCAAGCTGTGCGAGAGCTGGGACTTGCTGGCGCATTGGGCGGGGGCGATGATCTTTGTGCTGGCGGCGCTGTTCATTCCGCGCCTGCTGCAGGAAATCCGGCTGGCGGATTTCGGCCTGATCCTGGTGGTGATTGCGGCCGCCATCGCGGCCCGCGCGCTGATCCTGTTTGTGCTGATGCCGGCGCTGAGCTGGTCGCGGCTGTCGCCCGCCATCGACCGCAGCTACCGCGCAGCCATCCTGTGGGGCGGCCTGCGAGGGGCGCTGACGCTGGCGCTGGCGCTGGCGGTGACCGAAAACGCTCTGATCCCGCATGAGACCAAGCGCCTTGTCGGCATTCTCGCCACCGGCTTCGTCCTGTTCACCCTGCTTGTTCAGGGCACGACCCTGCGCTGGGTGGTCGGCCAGCTCGGGCTGGACCGGCTCTCTGCCTTTGATGCGGCGCTGTCGCAGCAGGCGGTTGCGGTCGCGCTGCAGACCGTGCGCGAAGAGGTGGCCGGCGTCACCCAAAGCTACCGGCTGAACCATGAAACCGTGCGCGACGAGGCCAAGCAGTTCGGCACCTGGCTGGACGAGGCGGTGCGGGCGGCGGAGGAAACCACCGGCATTCTGGACAAGGACCGGGTCAAGCTGGGGCTGATTTCGCTGGCCGCGGCGGAGCGCGAAGCGGCGCTGCGCCAGCTGCGGGAGCGGCTGATTTCCGCCCGCGTGACGGAGCAGCTGATCACCGGCGCCGACCGGCTGATCGAAGCCGTCCGGACCCCAGGGCCGCTCCGGCTACCGCAGGCGGGCGCGGGGCATGCTGGCCTATGGCCGCGGCTTCCGCCTGGCGCTGGCGCTGCACAACCGCCTGCGGGTGCCGGTGCTGCTGGGCAGGCTGACGGCGGACCGGTTTGAATACATGCTGGCGCAGCGGGTCATTCTTGGCGACCTCGATGCCTTTGTCGACAGCCGCATCCGCCGGATCCACGGCAAACGCGTGGCCCAGCTGCTGCACGGGATGCTGGCCCGGCGGTCGGAAGCGCTGGAGGCGGCCCTGGAGGGGCTGCGGCTGCAGTATCCCGGCTATGCCGAAGAGCTGGAGCGGCTGTTCATCCGGCGCGCGGCGCTGCGGTTTGAGGAGCGCGAGTACCGGACCCTGCATGAAGACGGGCTGATCGGCACCGAAGTTCTGACGGCCCTGCTGCAGGACTTGCTTGCCCGCCGGGCGCAGCTGGACAGCCGCCCGCGGCTGGACGTGGCGGTGCAGCGCGCCGAGCTGATCCGCAGGCTTCCCCTTCTTCGAAGCGCTGGACCGGCGCAGCCGCCGGCAGCTGCTGCGCAGCCTGAAGACCGTCCATGTCAATGCGGGCGGCCAGCTGCCGGGCCAGGGCGCCGGCGGCGGGAGCGTCCATTTCATCGCCTCCGGCGCGCTGGAGCTCAGGCGGGCGGGCCGGGTGACCCGGCTGGGGCGGGGCGACATGTTCGGCCATGCCGCTCTGCTGACCCCCGGTGCCCGCTTGGCCCAGGCGCAGGCCCGCGCCATCGTCCCGTCTGTGCTGCTGGAACTGCGCGAGACGGAGTTCCGCAAGCTGCTGGACCGCAGCGAGGCCTTGCGGGAGGCCGTGCAGGCGAGCCTGAGCGGTCAGAGGCCCGGCCCGGTTTTCCTGCCGGGGACCGTTCAGAACCCGGCGGACTGACCGGCACGGACGCTTCAGCGCCTGGGACCGGGGCCTGTCCGCTTTGCCAGCCCAATCATCCGGGCTAAGATTTCATCAACGGGCCCTGGCGGCGGTTGCGGGTTCGCATGGCCCGCCGCCCGGGGGCCGCATGGCAGCAAGTCATACCGGCCCCGGCTGGGCCTTTATTGCGGAGCGCCCCGATGGCTAAGACCAAATACTTTATCGATACCGACATTCAGGCCAAGGCGAAGGTCACGATCATTGATCATGCCAAGCTGCAAAAGATGAGGAAGGGGGAGAAAGGCGTCCTGTTCGGAAAGCACTCGCCGGATTTGAAGCTGATGAACGCCAGTTTCGAATGGGATATGGACGGGAAGACCAAGAAAGCCGTCGGCCTGTCTTCGGTCACCCTGTCGATCCGCTACACCGGCCAGATCTACCTGAGCAAAGCCATAGATAAGAAATCCAAGTGCTTTTCCCTGGTCAAGGCGCATGAGGAGGAGCACCAGAAGATCTGCGTCAAGGGCGTCAAGGCGATGAATTCCGCCTGCCAGAAGATCCTGCAGAAACACACCGATGCGATGCTGCGCAAGTACAAGGACGACTATGACGCCTTTGCCCAGGCCGAGGCGAAAGCCGCCCGGAAGGTGGCGATCGATGCCTACAAGGAAATCGATGACGGGCCGTTCTACAAGGTCGCCGTCAAGAGCCTGTCGATCGACACCGCATCGAATTACGCCAAGATCTCGCCCCACTGCTCGCAATTCGGGTGACGGTGCAGAGGACCGCGCCCGCGGCTGAGGGAGCCTAATGATGGCCGGCCATTCCGGCGGAACGCCGTGACCGGCCTGCAATGCCTGGGAACGGTCATTCCCAGGTCTTGGCCTTCAGCCCCTTCCTGACCTCGGCGCGCAGTTCGCCCTCGATTTTCTTCACGTTGCTTCTGCAGAAGGTCTCGAAGGCCATATCAGTTACCGGATCGCGCTGCAGTAACTTGGCAATGCGTTCCCCAAGTTTTTTCTGGTCCATTTTCCCTTTGAGCGTGGTGGCATTCTGTTCGAGATACACGTGAACAGGTCTGCGACTGCTGTCAGACAGCAGGATCTTTTGGAGAATTTTGCTGGTTCCGCTGACGCCAGACCGCACGAACAGCTTGACCAGGACTTTGCTGGCGAGTTCCTTGTAAGCTTGCGAGGAAAACCGCTTCACCACGTTCTCGCCAAGCGCTTTAATCTCCTGCTCCAAGAGGCGGTCGGTCAATTTAGGTATCAGGGGCGATTTCGAGATCAGCCTCGTCGCCAATCTTGCTGCGACTCTGTTGCGGAGGATGTATTCAGCCAGTTTGGGAGCGACATATCCGCTGATGAACCTCGCTATAGTTGCGCCCGCACCGCCGGCGATTCCGCCCCGGAGCATGGCTTTGCCGATAGCCTTTGCTGAGCTCTTGTTGGTCACCGGGTCGCCAGCGATTACCTTGCCGATCTGGTTTGCACTCTCGGCAACGACCGCCGTGCCGGCGCCGATTCCGGTGCCCCAGGCAACTGTCGCCACAGCGGTGGCCGGAGCGGCAAGGGTCATCGCCGCGGCGCCGAATATGACGAAATTGATGTCTCGCACGAGGGAAAGGCCGGTTTTCCAGCCTTCGGCGGTGCCAACCACATCACTGAGCCAGTTGCCGAGACCGGTGCGGTACATGTTGATCTGCTTTTCAGCAAGCTTCATGCTGAATTCGAAGTGCTTGTAATCCCGCCTTTTGACGGTTTTTTCCAGGTTGGCGACAGCGCCGTTGGCCATCGCCTGCAAGGCCACCGGGCCGTCGCCGGATCTGATCAGAAACGAGATGATAAAATGCTCGTCGTCCAGATCGTTTTGCATTTTGTGCCGGTATTTGGCGCTGTCCAGCTCCCGCTTCATCCGCTTCAGGCTCAGGTCCATGGCCCTGTTCAGCGCCGCTGTGGACTGCTTCCATTCCTTTTCGGACAGCGGGTACTGCTTGTTGCCGACCTTCATGACATAGCATTTCGCCTTTGGGTCCGGCGTATGCACGACCATGCCTTTCTTGAGCGGCTGCTTTTTCCGGTACGCCGCCGCCGCGGGTTTGTTCTTGGGGTGCTGGAGGAGGACTTTCAGGTCCTTGACCTTGTACTTCTTTGCAATATCCTCGAGCGTTTCGCCTTCCTTGACTTTGTGCTGAATCCACATGACCGGGCTCCTTCCGCCGGCGGCTGACCGCTCTGCGGTACAGGAGGCCGCCGGGTCCGCAGTCTAGCCCCTTGGCGGCCGCGGGCCTGTGACGCGCGTCACAGCGCGGGCATATGCGGAGAAGGGCGTCAGCCCGCCGCGGCAATTCTTGCCAGCCCGGCCGGGTCCAGAAGGATGATCCAGCCGTCAGCCAGGCCGATCAATCCCGCCTTCTGCCATTTGCGCAGGCAGCGGTTCACGTTCTCCCGCGATCCGCCGATCATGTCTGCGATCTCGGATTGCGACTGGGCCAGCCGTTTTGCCGGCCTGGCGCCGCCGCCGGACGCCAGGCGCAGCAGGGTCCGGGCCAGCCGGGGCGGCAGCTGGAGAAAGGCGATTTCCATCATCCGTTCGTCCGAGCGGCGCATCCGCGCGCACAGCAGTTCGATCAGCCTGACGGCTAGGTCCGGAGCGGTCTGCAGGACTTGCAGAAAGGCGTGCCGTTCGAGAATGAGCAGCGTGCAATTGGTCAGGGCATGCGCGTCTGCGCTGCGCCCGCCGCCGTCCAGCAGGGCGATTTCGCCGAAGACGTCGCCCTGGTTGAGATCGGTCAGGACGACATCGCGTGCGGTGGGCGCCATCGCGCTGATCCGTACGGTGCCGCGGGCGATCGCCATCATGCTGTCGCCTGGCGAGCCGCAGCGGAAGATCTGCGCGCCGGCCTCATGCCGGCGCAGATGCGCGCGGGCGGCCAGGCCGTGCAGCACCGTCCTGTCGAGCCCGGCAAACAGGGCGCTTTGTGCCAGCAGCGCAGCTTTGGCGGCGAGGCTTTCCTCCGTCATGGTCGTCACAATCCGCGTTTGGCGCCGGAAATCCGGCGATTCCGCATTTCATTTGGTCATCCCCTAAAACTAGGCCATTATGGGTATCTGATCATCATGCTGAAGCGGTCTTGGCGAAAACGCGGGGGGTGCATGTTGAGGAAAGCGTTTCTGATTTTTGCCAGTGTTCTGGCTGCTGCCGTTGCGGTGAGCAGCGCAGCTGTGGGCCAGCAGGGCGGGTCCTGCCAAACAACCGAAGCGAGCGATCCGCCGCGGGTCATTCTGAGCTGCGCGAACGGGCTGGTCATTGAGGCGGAAGCCCCGGGCGCAGGCGCATCCGGATTCCGGCTGCCGGCCCTGCAGGCGCCGCCCGTGTCGGTCGATGTGACCAGCCGGGGCGTGTTGGTCACGCTGCCGCCCGGCAAGGGGCCATTTCAGATCATGACCCCGCACGCCATCGTTTCGGCGCGCGGCACCCTGTTCGTTGTGGACGTCACTGCAGCCGGCACGGCGGTTTTCGTCGTTGAAGGGCTGGTCGAAGTACGCCGCCTGGATGGCAGCGATCCGGTGGAGCTGGGCGGGGGCGACGGGGTCACGGTGTCGGCGGGAACGCCGATGGAGGTGAAGCAATGGCCCGCTGAGAAGGTTTCGGCACTCCTGATGCGCTTTGGGCGATGAAGTCGCGGCTGCCGCTTTGGGCTGCAGCGGCGGCGGTGATCGCGGCCTGGGCCTGGGCCGGGCTGCTGGGGGTTCACCATATCGCGGCGCGCGCCAGCGCCCTAGACCGGGCCGAGGCGGTGTTCGCCGACTGGCGGCTGCTGATCGCCGGGCCGCGCCCCGCGCCCCGGGACGTGACGGTTGTTGCGCTGGATGATACCACCGTGGCGGCGGCCGGCGGATACCCTGTCAGCCGCAGGGCGCTGGCGGAGCTGGTCCGCGCGATTGCAGCGGGCGGCGCCAGGGTGGTGGCGCTGGACCTGCTGCTGGCCGACGGGACCGAAGCTGACGGCGAGCTGGCGCGGGCATTGGAGAGCCTTCCGGCGGTGATCGCGTCAGCCGGGCTGTTCGGCCCGGACGAAGCCGACCGGCCGGCGGTGCCGAAGACCTCCGGTGAAATCAGGCCGCGGCCGGAGTTTGCCGCCGCCGCCTCGGTGGGGCTTGCCAATATCTCGGCCGATGCAGGCGGCACGCCGCGGCACCTGCCATTGGTGTTCGAAACTAGTGAAGGCCTTTCCCCGTCCTTTGTCCTGCAGGCGGTTTCGCTGTTCCTCGGCGATGCCGTGCCGCTGGTGCCAGGCGGCGCGCGGGTGGCGGGGGAGGTCCGGCCGATGGACATCGCCTGGCATCTGCCGCTCCGGTACTACGGGGCGCGCGGCACGGTCAGGACAGTCAGCGCGCAGGCGCTCTTGGACGGGGCGGAAGCCGGCCTGGACGGGCAGCTGGTGCTGCTGGGGGCGACGGCAACTGCGGTCGGCGACCGTTTCAGCGTGCCCTTTGACCAGGTCATGCCGGGGGTCGAGATTCTGGCGACCGGCATTGCCAATTTGCTGCACGGCTCTCAGCTGGTGCGCGACGGCCGGGTGCGGCGGCTGGATGCGGCGGCCACGCTGGCGCTGGCGGCCTGCGGCGTTCTGGCGGTATCGCTGCTGCCGCTGGCGGCGGGAAGCACGGTTTTCCTGGGCCTGCTGGCGGGTTGGGCTGCTGCGGCCGCGCTCCTCTTCGGCAATGGCTACTGGTTCAGCCTGGCGCTGCCGCTTGCCGGTGCGGTGCCGCCGGTTTTGTGCCTGGTTCTGGTGCGCCAGATGTTCGACCGGAGACAGGCC
Organism: Leisingera thetidis; assembly: GCF_025857195.1. Classification (NCBI taxonomy): domain Bacteria; kingdom Pseudomonadati; phylum Pseudomonadota; class Alphaproteobacteria; order Rhodobacterales; family Roseobacteraceae; genus Leisingera; species Leisingera thetidis. Next base: position 14,779 of record NZ_CP109793.1, read on the forward strand.
AAGCTGCAGGTGATGGCCCGGCAGGCCCTGGGCCTGTTTCACGCTCCGGCTCTGTCCCGCCGGATTGCGGATGATCCGGGTTTTCTCAAATCGCCGCGCGCGCAGGACGCCGCGATCATGTTCGTCGATCTGGGCGGGTTTACCGGCACCTCCGAGCGCCTCGGGCCGGCCGCGACCCGCGACCTGCTGAAGGAGTTTCACCAGCTTGTCGTGGAGGAAGCCGACCGGCTGGGCGGCGTTGTGCTGGATTTCATGGGCGACGGCGCCATGATCGGCTTTGGCATTCCGGACCCGGGGGCGGAGGATGCGGAGCAGGCGCTGCGGGCAAGCTTCGGCCTGGCAAGCCGTATCCGGTCCTGGATTGCGGATTCGCCGGAATGCGCAAGCCTGAAGGGAATGCGGGTGGGGGTGCATTGCGGCCCAATCATCCTGTCGCGGCTGGGTCATGAACGGCAGCAGCAGATTTCGGCCTCCGGCGATTGCGTGAATGTGGCCAGCCGTCTCATGGAGGTCGGAAAAGCGCATGGGGCGGCGATCACCGCGTCGTCCCGCCTGCTGTCGCGTGCAGGCCGGACGGCGGCAGACCTGCCCCGGCCGGATGTGACGAAGCCGGTCAAGATCCGGGGGCGCCGCGGAGACATCGAAGTTGTAATGTGGATGCCGGCCTAGGATCAGGAATCATAACCAGTAGATGACGGTTGCTGCGAGGGCGATGGCTGAGAGGAAGACTTTCGGCCGGGGATGCAAGCGCGTATCCCTTTGTCTGGGATTGCCAACTTATTTTCGGATGATTGAAAAGTTGTGGGACCCTTGTCAATCAGGCGGCTATTTCAGTCGCATAGGTATTCCAGAGGTCGAAAGCATCGGTCCTGGCGTGGAGGTAAGAGATGGTGGAGAGTCGATAGCGGCGGGGGCGGAAGATCGTGTTGATTTGATCGTGAGCGGCGAGGAACCTCTGGGATTGCCCGGGTGACTTGAAGCGGCCCATCAACTTCTCGCGTATCCGGGTTGGCCTGTGCGATCCCTCAATCCGGTTGTTCAGGCCCTTGTGCGCACGATGATCGGCACCCAATGCAAGGTCCTGGATCGGCTTGAAATAGCTGCGCAACTTGTCCGTGATCATGACACGCGCCTCACCGAACCGGTTGATCAGCCTTGCCAGAAACCGCCTTGCAGCCTTGGCGTTCCTCTGCGGCTGAACGAAAATGTCCAGCACGTTGCCGCTCGCGTCGATCGCCCGCCAGAGCCAGTATTTCCGGCCGCAGATCGGGATGACGACCTCATCGAGATGCCATTTGTCGGCTGCGACCGGTCTGTCACGCCTGATGCAACCGGCGAAGTGGACCCCCCAAACGGTTTACCCATTTCCCGATCGTTTCCCGGCTGACCATCATACCCCGAGCGGCGAGAAGATCCTCGACATCCGCAGTGCTGAGCGCGAAGCGATGGTAGACCCAGACGGCATATGCCACGACCTCACGAGGAAAACGGTAGCCTTTCAGGCGGGGCATGGCGGACGGTATATTCATACTCAACGCCTGACCAGGCACCGCTCTGCAAACAAGTTGGCAATCCCCCTACAAGAAGCTCTTCGGCGTCAGGTCTCGTTGGCGCATGGCCTTCCGCAATTTCTCGAAACCACGTTCGCGCAGCTGCCGGACGCGTTCCCTCGAAATACCGTATCGCGTACTGAGACTTTCCAAGGTTGCAGGAGGGTCGTGGAGCTGCGTCGCGACGACGATGTCGCGTTCACGATCTGGCAAGGCGGATAGCAATTCGACGAGCTTGCGGCGCAGCACCGCTGTCTCCAACCTCTGCAGGGGAGCCGGATCTTGGAGACTTTCCGGATCGACCAGGAGGGCGATACGATCCTCGCTCTCATCACCGAAGGTGGGGACATTCAGGGAGTGGTCCCGTCTCGTGACTTGTGCTCGCAACTCATCCACCCGCTTGGCGTCGACGCCAAGCGAAGCGGCGAGCCGCGCGTCGGCTTCCGCGCGGTCGATCCGGGGATTGGCTGCCGTCTCCGCATCAAGGGCCGCAATTTGTACGGCCGCCCTGCGCATTTGCGGGGAATTGGGCGGCTTGACAATAGACATGTTCGCCCTTTTGTAGGCTTGCACCTCCGCACGCACCCACCAGACCGCATAGGTCGCGAAGCGATTTTCGCGATCAGGATCAAAGCGATCTGCGGCTTTCAACAGTCCAATGTTTGCCTGCTGGACCAAATCCGGGTCGGCCTCTCCGGAACCCGGCTTAAACCGCTTTGCAACTGATGCAGCCATGGGCGCGAAAGCGTTGATCAACCTGTCGCGCGCGCGGCTGTCGCCATGTTCCTGCCAGGCTCGGACCAGATAGCGCTCCTCGTCCGCAGTCAGCATGTCCGTACTACGTACGCGGTGCGCGCGGCTTCCCCAGTTCCGTATATGCTTGTCCATAGGTTACCGTCATTTGATTTTGAAACGATACTATTATAACCGCATCGCTATTGTCAAAATAGTTTAGATTCGATACCAGTATGGCATGATTGATGAGTTCCAGACACCGGATCGCATTGCGGAACTGCTAACCCATGTCGGCCGGTCGACAAGGATCGAAGATGGGCGCTCCGAACTAACAGCAGCGCAGTGGACCTGCTTACGCTTCTTTGCGCGTGCCAATGGCAGCACGCGCACCCCATCGAGCTTCGCCAGCTTCCAGGCGACGACGCGGGGCACAGCCTCTCAGATCATCAAGTCGCTCGAGAGCCGGGGTCTGATTACGCGGCGGCGCTCGGAGAGAGACGGCCGCAGCGTGTGCTTCGACTTGACCGAAACGGCCTATGAGATGCTGGCCTACGATCCGCTCCGCGATCTAGTAGGCGTGATCAAGCAATTGGAAACTGCAGAGCGCGATCGGTTTCTTGACACGCTGTCGAGACTGGCCTCCGCGCTGGCTGGCCAAAGGGGTGTGCCCGCGTTTGGCACTTGCCGGGACTGCAGCCACTTTGGGACCTCAGGGGGCACGGCCTATTGCGCTTGCATGGCGGTGCAGTTGGCAACCGCTGATATCGACAAGCTGTGTGGCAGTTATCGTGGTCCGGCGTTCGGCGCACAGAATGAAGAAGACCGTCATGGCGCAACGTGAACAAACCTCACTCCCCCGCATGATCCCCATCAGCAGCGGCAAGGGCGGCGTAGGCAAATCCACCGTCACCGCGAACATCGCCGTTGCCATGGCCGATGCTGGTCTGTCTGTCGGCATCGTGGATGCTGGCGTGATTGCCAACTTCTTTGCGCGTTCTGAACTGGTTACGCCTCACGCATGAAGGGTTTTCGTTTCCCGCGCGAGATCAGCGCCTATGCCGTCTGGGTCTACCATCGCTTTGCGCTCAGCACTGCCGATGTCGAGCATCTCCTCGCCGCACGTGCGTGCTGGTCAGTCGGGAAACAATCCGGCAACGGTTGAACCGCTTTGGCCACCATTTTGCCGATTGCATCCGGCGAGACAGGCCCGGTGCAGCCGACAAATGGCATCTCGATGAGGTGGTCATCCCGATCTGCGGCCGGAAATACTGGCTCTGGCGGGCGATCGACGCGAGCGGCAACGTGCTGGACATTTTCGTTCAGCCGCAGAGGAACGCCAAGGCTGCAAGGCGGTTTCTGGCAAGGCTGATCAACCGGTTCGGTGAGGCGCGTGTCATGATCACGGACAAGTTGCGCAGCTATTTCAAGCCGATCCAGGACCTTGCATTGGGTGCCGATCATCGTGCGCACAAGGGCCTGAACAACCGGATTGAGGGATCGCACAGGCCAACCCGGATACGCGAGAAGTTGATGGGCCGCTTCAAGTCACCCGGGCAATCCCAGAGGTTCCTCGCCGCTCACGATCAAATCAACACGATCTTCCGCCCCCGCCGCTATCGACTCTCCACCATCTCTTACCTCCACGCCAGGACCGATGCTTTCGACCTCTGGAATACCTATGCGACTGAAATAGCCGCCTGATTGACAAGGGTCCCACAACTTTTCAATCATCCGAAAATAAGTTGGCAATCCCTGGCTGAGGTCGACGGGGTGCCAGGCAAGACGCGCTGCAGCGGGTGCAGCCGGGTCAGGCCGGGTTTCCGATGCGGATGACTTCCAGGTGTTCGGGCACCCGCGACGGGCGGCCCAGTTCATGCGCGAGACGCCGCCGGAGCGCGTCAGAGGCTTCGGGCTCGCCATGCGTCAGATATGTCATGGCAGGCGCCGGGCCAGAAGCCATCCAGCGCAGCAGCTCATCGGCGTCGGCATGGCCCGAGAAGGTCTGGAGCTGGGCGACCTGGGCACTGATGTGGTAGTCCTGCCCGAATATGCGCAGGCGGCGCTCGCCTGCGGCCAGAGAGGCGCCGCGAGTGCCGCCCGCCTGATAGCCGGAAAGCACAATCATGGTCCGAAGGCGGCGGCCGAAGTTCACCACGTGATGCAGGATGCGCCCGCCGGTGATCATGCCGCTGGCCGAGATGATGACCATCGGGCCTTCGCGCGTGTTCAGTTCCCTGGACTGAGCTACTGAATTGATCCGGACAGGGAGCTGGAACACCGCCGCGCAGTCCTGCTGGGCAATCCGGTGCTCGGCGCAGTGGCGGGCATAAATGTCCGTGGCATCCGTCGCCATCGGGCTGTCGAGGAATACGGGAACCCGCGGAATGCGGCCAGCCGTCATCAGGCGGGAGAGCAAGTATATGATGCCCTGCGCGCGGCCGACGGCAAAGGCGGGGATCAGCACGATGCCCTTCTGCTTCAGGAACGGGGCCAGGATACCAGCCAGTTCGTCTTCTGGGGAAATGGCAGGGTGCAGGCGGTCGCCGTAGGTCGACTCGCAGACCAGCACATCGGCGCCTGCAAAAGGTTCCGGCGGCGGCATCAGCGGATCGCGGTCCTGGCCGAGGTCGCCGCTGAAATGCACCGTCTTGCCGCCAGCCCTGACCCGGATCTGACCAGCCCCCAGCAGGTGGCCCGCCCGGATGAATTCGGCGCTCAGGCCGCCGCCGAGATCCAGTTGCTTGCCGAAGGGGTGGGCCCGGAACCGGCGCAGCGCCGCCCGGGCGTCTGCTTCAGTGTAGAGCGGAGCCGGGCGCTTGTGCTTGGAATAGCCTTTGCGCCGCGCATGCTGCGCCTCTTCCTCCTGCAGGCGGCCGCTGTCCGGCAGCAGCAGCCCGCAAAGGTCGCGGGTCGGCGGGGTGCAGTAGACCGATGCCTGGCAGCCCGAGCGGATCAGAGCCGGAAGGTAGCCGGAATGATCGAGATGGGCATGCGTCAGCAGGATGGCGGTGATGGATCCGGGGCGGACCGGGAATGGCTTGCGGTTGCGCCTCCTGAGATGCTTGTAGCCCTGATAGAGGCCGCAATCGATCAGCACCCGCTGGCGCCCGGATTCGATCAGGTAGCGGGAGCCGGTGACTGTTCCGGTGGCCCCGAGGAAACGCAGCCTGACACTGTTCTGTGATGACATGGCCCGCTCCTGAATTTGTGTGACGAGCGGGGCGCCTGGGTGCCCCGCCAGCCGGTCCGGTCCGTGGCTTACTTGGAAAACAGGACCGGCAGCTTCGAACGTTCCAGCAGTTCGCGCGTGGCGGCACCGATCACGAAGTCATAGGCCCAGGAATGCCCGAAGGCGCCCGCCGCCAGCATGTCGGCGCCGCATTCCACCGCCACCTTGACCAGCATGGAGCCGGTGTCCAGCGCGGTCCGCTCGCGGTCGATCAGGGTCACGGCATGCCCGTGCCTGTCAAAAGCCGCAGCTATGTCCTCGCGGCAGGCGAGCCCAAGGCCGCCGTCGCCGATGTGGAGGATCGAAATACTGGCACCGGGCTGCGCCAGAGCGCGGGCATAGTGAGCGGCGCGGATAGCCTCGCGGGTATTGCTCCAGCCGATCAGGATGTTTGTGCCGATGGGGGCGGGGGGCCAGCCGTCCGGGAGGATCAGAACTGGGCGCCCGGAATGGCGGATCAGCTGTTCCTGCAACTGCCGATTGCTGTGCCTCGAGCCCTTCTTCGGGCATTGCCCCGCCAGCACAAGGTCCGCAGCGGCCACATTCTCGAGCAGAAAGTTCTCCGCGCTTTCGCTGCCCAGCGGCTGCTGGCGGAAATCGGACAGGAAATCCCGCCCCGCCACGGCAGCCTGAAAGGCCTCGGCGATTGCCACTGCTTCCTGCCGCTGCCATTCGGGGATGAATGCCGCGCCATAGCTTACAAGACTGCCTTCGGTGCCGGCAAAGGGTACCTGGGCTTCCATCGGCAGTACGCCGGTCAGATGGGCGCCGGTGCGGCTGGCCATATCCGCGGCTGCAGGGATGAGCCACTGCGCCTCTTTTGCCGAAAACAGCGCAACCGCCAGGGATTTGATTGTCATCGCTTTACTCCTTGCTGCTGGGTCGCTCTCAGCGGAGCGGGAAATTTGGCCGGTCCGTGTTGTAGTGGGCAGAGAGGTAATCCAGGATGATCCTTCGCTCGTCAGGGTCGAGTTCGGACATGCCCTGCTCCTCGGTCATCCAGTCCAGCAAACCGCTCCAGCCTTCGCGCGTCTTGCCCTGCTGGGCGACGATCATCTCGGAATGGCAGGCGGTACAGGCATAGTAGGTTTCCTCCGCTCCCTCTGCCGCGACCAGCTGGCCGAATTCGCTGTCCTCAGAAACTTGGGCCTGTGCCTGTGAAAGCGCGCTGCACAGGGCGGCACAGGCGGCTGCAAGCCTGAGCCGAGCTTGGCGAGAGCCCATCCCTGATGCCGGATGCCCGGGCATCAGCTGACCCGCAGGCCGACACGGTGCATCCGGTTGTTCAGATAGCCCTTGGGATTCCAGTCGATGGCGAAACGCTGCATTTCGTCGGCGCTGTCGATGGCGCGGGCCCAGATCTCGTAATAGCCGGCAACCGGGAAGCGCACGGTGCTGCGCCAGTTCTGCCAGGCGCCTTCATTGACCGGCGGGTCCAGCTCTGCTGCCTGCCAGCTGGCCCCGAAGTCATAGGAGATGTCGAGCCGGTCCACCGTGCGGTCGCCGGACCAGGCGTGGCCGCGCACCTCTGTCTCCATCCCGGACGCGGCGCCGTTGGCGGGGAAGGTGATCAGCGATTTTACCGGCATCCGCTCGATAATCCGGAAATCCTCCTTGGGCACGTCGTCGCCCGGGGCCACCGGGTACGCGGGCACGCGGTAGGAAGTGCCGGTCATCTTGGGACCGTCATGCACCTGGTCGCGCAGCTCGATCCGGGTCAGCCATTTCTGCGAGCAGGAGCCGGGCCAGCCCGGCACCACCAGCCGCAGCGGGGCACCGTTCATCGGGTGCAGGTCCACCCCGTTCATCGCAAAGGCGATCAGCACGTTGTCCGTCAGTGCCTTGGCAATCGGCAGCCCGCGCGAGATCGGCAGCTTGTCCGGATCGCCAGAAAGATGCCCGTCCGCCCCGTAGTGCGCGGTATAGACCACGTTGTCCTGGACGCCAGCCGCCTGCAGCACATCGCGCAGCCGCACCCCGGTCCATTCCGAGCAGGCTACCGCGCCGTAGGTCCACTGGTTGCCGCTGGCCGGCGGGTCGAAGAAGGCCCGCCCGTTGCCGCCGCATTCCAGAGTCAGCGCCAGCGTGACCACTTCGAAGCGGTCTCTGAGGTCCGCAATCGAAAGTTCCAGCGGGCTGTCTACGAAGCCGTCAACCGACAGCATCCAGCCTTCGGGGCTTGTGTCATCTGGCGCGAGCCCGTTGTTGCGGATGAAATGGCGTTCTGTCGGGGTGATTGGGTCATCCAGCAGCTCCGGCGGCGTCTCGGCATTCAGCGGGCGGTCATTCAGCAGGGTGAGACCGTCCTTGCCCGCCAGCCCGTTTTCGCTGGCCATCGCGGCCGGGAAAAACCCGTTCGGAAGGTTGCGGTGAAACGGAACCGCCATGCCTGCCACGGCGCCAAGGCCAGCCAGGCCTGCGGTTTTCAGGAAGCGGCGGCGGCCAGGGCCGGGCGCCACACCCGCTTTTTCGGCGTCCCGCTGGGCCGCAGGCCGTTTTACTGCATCAGGTTTCAGCTTGATTTCCGAGGCCATGAGTTTTCTCCCTTTTTTCAGATGAAGGCTGGACCACCGGGTGTCAGCCGCACGAAGGTGTGCCTGGGCCGCATCCGGGATACCGCTCCACACACCCGTGCTGCGCCGCCGCGGAGACCATTGCAGATATTTGACCACGCGCCTGTCTCCGGTGCATTGATGGCGGTTAATGGGCTTAAATCGGTGCAAGCTGTCATTTTAGCACCGGCAGGCCGGTCCAATAGCGGGCCCATTCGCTTTCACGGCCTCTCACCACTCGGCGGCCTTCCGACACCCCTGCCGCTGTGTCACCACGGCGAATTGCATTTCGGGCTCATCCTTGAAGTTGCAGAAGACAAGCACCCAGTCCGCGGTCCGCCCAAGCGCATGCTCGCGCAGAGTTGGAAAACAGTAAGGTCAAATGCCAGCCGCCGCACGTGAGGTGGAGGACGGGCAGCCAGGCCTCTTCTGCAGGGTTGAAACGGCGCGGCGCTATCTTGCGCAGCTTTTCCCGGTAAATGGCATCTGCTTCAAGTAGCAGCTGAACTGGAGGTTCGTGCACGCCGCGGCGCGGAGTCCTGATCCGGCGGATTGCTTCAAGCGGGTCGGACAGTGCGGCAAGAATTGCACTGCGGCGTCGCGGGCCGAGACCGGAGACTTTCATCCTGGAATCTCGCAAAGCAATTTCCAAGTCCTCCAGCGTCTGGGCGTCGAACTGTCCGGTGAATCTGCCAGCAAGCGCTGGCCCTATGCCCGACACTGTTTGAAAGAATTCTTCCGGGCCGGTTTCCCCCGGAGGCGGTCAAGCTGTTACCATCGTCCTATGGTCAGGATTTCCGGGTCCGTTGTTATAACGGCAGAGGGGTGTGTTTATCGCCGGCTGTGCTCGCCTGTCACGCAGCCTTCTGGAACAGTTTGGAGATGAAGGTGATCTCGTTGATCACCCCGGTTTCACAATTCTCAAATTGGCCTTTTCGAATGGTGCGGAAGGTTTCGATGCCAGCGAGCGCGGCCTTGGCTCCGGCCAGCGTCTGGAACCCGCGAATGGGACGCAATCGCTGCTTCAGTGCGGCATGATCACTCTCGATTCGATTGCTCAAATACTTGCGGTCAACGTTGCGGATAGCATTTTCAGGCCCGAGGCGGCCGTTGATCTCGCCGATCACCTTTGCATAGCTGTGCGCCTTGTCGGTGACGATTGTAAGCGGCTGATAACAGCGCACGGTGTCCCGCGCTTGGCGCAGAAATGCCCTTGCAGTCCGCGGCAGGAGCGGTGTCGGGCTTGGGCCCGCTTCCGGATTTCGGGACCAAACTTTACACCCATCGGTGAACCGTCGAGGCATCAACTGCAACGCCCCGCTCAGCAAGCATATCCCGTACGTCCCGGCACGACAGCGGGTAGCGGCAGTACCAGCGCACCGCCAGCAGGATGACCTCGCGCGGAAACCGGTGCCGCTTGAACGGATTGCGCCGGGACATCGCTCACTCCTCAGCTAGGGCAACGATGTCACTGACATCTCGATGGTTAATGCAATGGACCCGTGCAGAGGCACATACAGCATCCAAGCCCGTCTGAACCGCACGGGGAACCGAGCGGTTCAGGAAAAGAAACATGAAACTAGTTTGTAGCCCGGTCGTGCAGATCTAGATAGTCTGTGCTGGGGTGGAGGAATTCACTCGGAAGACCAGGCTGCTTCGTAGGCCTCTTCGATGAGGACGACTTCCTCTTCGGTTAGTGCCGAGAATTCCTTGCGCAAGGCGCGCCTGGATAGCTTACCATTGCCTTGTTCCAGAAATCCTCGCAGCAGATCCACCATGCGTGCCGGCAAATCCAGTATCTCATCGACACTGGATTTGAACCGGTCATAGCGCTCGATGTAGTCGATTTCTTTGGGGAGATCCTGTTCAACCGTTTCTCTGACGCAATCGGCGACGAACTCGGCATGCATGGTGCTGTCGAAGAAGCGGTAAAATACCGCCGTGTCTGACAGGACCTTCACATTACCTTGGGCAGTGGGCTTCCAGTCGATGAACTCCATCATCGGCCCCGACACGGACTTTAGGACTTCGCTGTATTCCTCGATGCGCCGGTAAACCACGACGCTGATCGGGAAGACCAGGCCCGCTGGATTGAACCCGCCACGGGCCAAGACATGGTGCAGCAGATACCGGTGAAGACGACCGTTCCCATCCTCGAAGGGGTGGATATAGACAAAGCCAAACGCCACCGCGGCCGCCACCACCATCGGATCAACGCCGCCCTTGAGAGCCCGGGCTTCATAGAGCGCAATTCCGTCCAAAAGGTCTGCCAGATCCTCATGCCGGGCGCTGATATGCACCGGTTCCGGGAACTTTCCGTCACGGGTGTGACCACCAATAAATCCGCCCTCCTTTCGAACACCCATCTTCACGAAGCGCGCATCTTTCAAGACAATCTGTTGGAGGCGCTCAAGCTCGCCGTTCGATAGCTGATGGCTTCCTGCCTCTCCGATCGCACGCGCCCAGCGGGCGGCACGCTGGGGGCCGGGCTTCTCCTGCTCGATCGCAAAGGAGGCCTTGGAATCGTCCAGCAGCAAGAAGGCCGCGGCGCGCGACACGATATGTTGGGGCGCCTTTTCGGTAACCTCCCTTGCCCGAGCCGGCAATTGAAGCGCGATCAGTTGGTTGAGCCTCGAAGACCTCTGCACGAGCGGACAAAAGGCCGGAGTGCCAGGCAGGTTGTCGATGATTTTGTGGCGCGCCGATCGCTCTCCGGAGTTTATGGTGAAATAGATGTCTGGGTCGAGCGCTGGCTCATACTTCACCTTCCCCAGATCGGGCAGGTCCAGCTTCTCGTCCGTCAGCCATTCCCAGAAGAACCAAAGCCGACGCGCAAAGAGGCCAGTCGCTCCCGCCAAGGCCCGGGAGATTTCGGAAGAGTCCGCAACCCTGGTGGTCTCATGCATGACCCACAGATCAATGCCTTCGTTCTTGATGGCAAACATAAGATGATCGAACATGGTCTCACCTGGCCATTGCTGCGATCGGAATATCTCCCACTCAGGCTCGGATCGTCGTTCGTGGCGATCGGAGACAAGAGACAGGCGGCGTGGCATGGGCACGCGAAGGCCGAGCTCGCTGACCAGCCAGCCATATCCTGCAATCCGGCCTGGGCCGGGAAGTTTCCGTCCATAGAAATTCATCACCGGGCCTCGAAATCAGTCACTGACTGAGAAAACGCTTAGATTTTCTTCACCTTCGTGGCAAGATCACCCGTGAAGAAAACCTTCACTGCATGTCGTTTTTCTTCACTACTTGTACCATCTTGTCGGATTTCTTCACTGCATCCGCCGCTTGGGCACCGAAAAGTTAACCGACGAGGCGCAAAATCCGGGCTGGTTTTTTTATGTTCAGACGGCTTCGAGTTGAGCGATGTCGTGCCACGTAACCTGCTGCAACCACACAAACTTTACGGTGCCCCTTCTGTCCCAGTCGGTCTGCTTTGTTACGAAGTTCTTGTAGTGGAAGTAGGGCAGGGGGGAACTACTTTGCCGTTAGGGCGGCGTAGCATGAGGACACAATCCAAGAAGTGGCCGCCTGAGGAATGCACACTACCCCAATGGGAATAGTGAAATGTGACGATTCAATTACTGTTAGAGCTCGATCCGAGTTATCTAGCGGCTGGGCTGGTGATGGGTCTTGCAGTCGGGGGCGGCCTTTATGCCAGGTAGTCAAAAGAGAAGAGTGATCTTGCTGTCCAGGCGGAGAACAACTGCGTATCATGGTTTGAAGAGGACAGGAGCTTAGGCGGATTTGGTTCTTTCGCTGTCGACCGCTGGGAGAAAGATGGCCGGATCGTAGTCGAAGCCGGCTTTGACAAGATTGGAAGTTCGTACAAGTCCAGGCTTTGTGTGTTCAACCCGAAAACCAGTAGGATGAAGGCGCCTACCAACTTCGGCCGAGGCAGGTGGGAGTAAAGAGACAAGTCTATCCGAAGGTATCCCTTTTTAGTAACAAGTGCTGTCAGCACCAAAACGGGGCAGGCGGCAAATGTGAGGGGAAGTGTTCAGGATCCGCAATACCCTGGCGTCCGCCCCTTGAATGGCCCTGCGTGCCGCTGAGGCTCGATATAGACCCCCTGCGGGTCGTAGCGCTCGCAACGCCCGCACTGTCCCTCAGAAATCAGCACAGCACCAATGTCACGCCCATCAGGCAAGCTGCAGCGGCCAACCTCTCTGTCATGGGTCTTTTCGCCCGTCAGAGCGCAGGAGACAGGCCCCTGATGCACAAGCCGCGTGACAGCGGCGGTTGCGCTCTCTCCGAGAGCTGTTCCGCGCTCGTTGCAATTCAGCCCTTGCAGCCGCACGGGTACGCCAGACACCTCAATCGTGTCACCGTCCCGGACGTGGGTTACAGGGCCAGTGAGTGTGTTGGCATCGTCCTCGGTTAAGTTGCATGCCGACAAGGCAGCAAGAAAGACTGCGAAAACCGTGTTTGCGATGAGTGCGTTCGAGAGCATTTGGGACCAGTGGATTTCAGGCTTTTTCAGGAGGCAAGCGCCTCTACTTCCCAACACATAAACGGGTTATCATGCTGTATGCAAAGCAGACTTTGATTTGACTTGCGGCAGGAGGGGCAAATGCCAGGACCGACGCCGGGAAACGGAGCCACAAAAGTTGGTGCAACCGGCTTGGCGACATGCGTCGTTCGGAAGCAAGGCGTACCGATCCTGGACCTGTCGTTCTTCATGCCGGGCGGTGGGCTAGAGATGCGGCAGATTAAAAGGCGCCCGCCATGTGGCAGCGTCCTCGCCCGCAGCCGACATACATCACTGCACCCAAACCGCCGCCGGTCAGCTTTGAGCTGACGTTTCGGCAATCAAGTCAACGCAACTACAAGACCAACCAGGAGGTCGAAATGACAACAACTTAACACAAGACCCGCAGGGCGTTTTTGCAAGGTGCACCTGTAAGGGCATGCGGCGCCACAGCCGCACGCACAGCGCATTGAACCATCGAAAGGCCCGCAGGCCAGCAAGGCCTTTCGATGGTTCAATGCTGGAGGCCTCCGAAAACTTCTGGCCGATACGCGGATGGCGTGATTCACTGTTCCTGTTGGGTGGAGGGGATCATGGCGCAGCAAGCAGGGTTCTGGAGTGTCGATGACCGGTTGGCGGCAATCTCGGCGGGTGGTGACCCGCTTGAGACCCTGAATGCCACGGTAGATTTCGAACGTTTTCGGCCAATCCTGGAGCGCTCGGCTGGCAGGCCTCGTAGTCCGAAAGGGGGCCGCCCCTCGCTGGACGTGGTGCTGAAGTTCCGGATGCTGGTGCTGCAGAGCCTTCACGGCCTCAGCCTTGATGCGACCGAACGGATGGTCCGAGACAGGTTGAGCTGGATGCGGTTCTGCGGGCTCGGCATCGCCGACACCGTGCCGGATGCAAACACCCTTTGGGATTTTCGTGAGGCGCTCATCAAGGCCGGTGCCCTCGATGAGCTTTTCCAAGAACTAGACCGCGCAATCAACCAAGCGGGTTTCATTCCGCGCGCCGGGCAAATCATCGATGCCAGCCTCATTGCGGCCCCCCGCCAGCGCAACTCGGATGGCGAAAAAAGCAGCCATCAAGTCGGGCAAGACCGCGCAGGAGATTTGGTCGGACAAGCCTGCGAAGGCGGCGCAGAAAGACACCAATGCGCGCTGGACCGTCAAGTATTCCAAGGCCAAGACGCGAGCCGACGGTAGCAAGCCCGTGGACCTCGCCATCCCGACCTTCGGCTACAAGAGCCATATCTCCATCGATCGCCAGAACGGGATCATCCGCCGTCAGATCATCACCGACGCGGCTCAGCATGATGGCGCCCGCCTGCGCGAAGGTCTGATCCAGACAGCCAACACGGGGCGCCGGGTCTGGGCGGATACCGTCTACCGGTCCGCCGAGAACGAAGCCTGGCTCGACGCCAACGGCATGGTGAGCGAAATCCATCGCAAGAAGCCCCGAGGCCGCCCCATGTCGAAACCAACATCCCGGGCGAACGGCCGGAAGGCCGTCGTCCGCTCAAAGGTCGAGCATGTCTTCGGGCACCAGAAGGATCGCATGGGTCTCTTCATACGCACCATCGGCCTAGCCCGCGCCAAGGCGACGATCACGCTTGCCAACATGGTCTACAACATGGGGCGATTGCGGTGGCTGCTCAGCCGAAGTGCGCCCGCCTGACACCCAAGGGCTGAAAAAACAACTCATCCTCTCAAGCTCAACCGCGGCAGCGGACACATCAGGCCGTTCAAAGGGCTCGCGTCAGGCAACACAGCAAGTTCTCGGAGGTCTCCTGCTTGTTACGCCGGGTAACTCTCAAGTCTACCTCGCCGTTCCGTTGATAAGCCGAAACCCACCCCTTCAATTCTTCTTTGGAAAGCTGGTAGCGGGCAATGGCCTCACCCTCTTCAATCAGACCGGAAATAACCGCCTTTGCAACGGCAGCCTTGCGGGATGCGACCCAGCGGGCGGTTTGGGCGGGGGGGGGAGGTCTTTGGTGCTGATGCGCTCACCGTTTGGCAGTGTTGCGCTTTGCCCCTGAATGATGCTGAACTTCGACAACTTCTCGGTTCCATGTTAACTCAACTTGGCCCGGATGTTTGCACAGACAGGGTCTATTTTCCGTTAAGGGACCCGCGGGATTTGAGGGGAATTTACTCCTTTCCATCCGGCGCTAACCATTGCAAGCGCATCCCTTACCCTTGTGGCAGGTGTACGACCTCGAGATGCAGCTATTGCCGCAGGCTTTCCCTTTTCGGCACACCTTGCAGCAGGCAGCGAGGTACACAGTTCCCTCGCGCTGCTGGTTGACTGTGCTCCAAAAAGTCTCTGCCGGGCTTGGCGACGTTTGATGCGGTTGCTGCCCTGCTGCACCTGGCAGCGCAGCACCCAAGCACAGAGCAATCGCTGAAATCCCGCAAATTACATTCTTCATGAAAGGCCTCACAATAAATTACTCGCAGTCTCGCGGAGATGAGGCAGTTTGAGAACAGGTTATTTCCGTGAATCTTACCTAACGCTGACAGGCAGTGCTTGCCTGACCACTAGGACAAATGCCTCGAAACGTGGAGGGGATTGCTGTCCTTACGGATGGCCTCGGAATGCTGAGGTATCAAAACTCGTAAGTGGGACTTCTAGTGGGGCCAGCGAAGGTGGTAGTCAGTCAAGATGATGGTTTTATGTATTTTTCATGGAAAATATGGTGCCCGCGGCCGGACTCGAACCGGCACGGCCATGTGGCCAGGAGATTTTAAGTCTCCGGTGTCTACCTATTCCACCACGCGGGCTCTGGTGCGTGTGGAGGGATTTGAACCCCCAACCAAAGCGTTATGAGCGCTCTGCTCTAACCGTTGAGCTACACACGCAGATACTCGCGCAGGTTATGGTCAGGTAAGCCGGGCTGCAACAGGAAGCATGCATTTCGGTTCAATGAGCTATTTATGTTGCAGAACCAAGGTGAGATTACCTTCCGCAGCGCCACAGAAGCAACTGAGTATGTATCTTGAAGAGGGCCGTCTGAATGACAGAGCACGAGCGGCAGGTTCTGCGTTTCATTTATGGGAGAGGGCTGGAGTTCAGCGTTCAACCAGATCGGATGCCTGCATCAATCAGGACTTTACTAGAGAACGGCTTAATTGAACGCGGCCGGGATCCTGCGGGCGATGCCGGTTCAACTGTTTACCGTGTCACGGCATGGGGGCGTACCTTGCTGGGCGTGGCCAATCAGGCCGTTCAGTAACTAGGGCACGTGCGCTGATGCCACCCGGGCTCCCGGGAGGCGGAATGGTTGCCGCCACCGAGCTTGACTGTATTTTCTCACCTGAGGGCCGGTTTTTGAGAGTGACGAAATCCGCGTGAGTTGTGCGGATTGGATGCTTTAGTTGACAGGGCAGGGGAGCGGTGGGCGGTGTCAGCGCACCGTAGTCATCGCCGCCTGCCCAGCAATCCGGTCTCAAGAAAAGGGGGATGGCGGTTGGGTTAGCGCTCGCTTGCCTGGAAATCAGCAGCCCTGATCGCTAATGCGCGCTAGGCTAGAAATCTGGTGCGTAGATAATTCGAGCTGTGAGAGGATTGCATGTACCCCGGGCTTTGTGGTGAGTGCACGCTGCTGGTGCTGGGGTAACAAACAAGGCATCATGGAAAAGACGTGGCCAAGTGTCCAGCCAGGCCACTCGCCATCCCCTTAGGCCGTTGAGTTCGAGTGGACAGAAGCAATATGGTATTCAGAAAGCGGAAAGCCGTTCTGGATGGGGGCCGTGCGGTTTTCTTTGCGCGCGGTTACGCTGGGGCGAGCATGGACGAGATTGCTGACACCGCCGGTGTGTCCAAGGCCACCATCTATGCTTACCACGACAGCAAGGAAGCATTGTTCACGGCGATTGTTGAACGAGACTGCAAAAAACTGATGAGTGATGTTGAAGGAATCGTTTCCGATTGCGATGACATGCGGCTGACCCTGAATAAACTGGCTGCCCGCTTGATTAACTTTACGCTCGATGAAGACTTTCTGTCGCTTTACCGTATCTGCATTGCCGAAGCGCATCGCCAACCGAAGATCGCCCAAGCGTTCCATGCTGCGGGCCCCGGCTTCGCCCGCGGCCTTATTGAACGATACCTGGAACGACAAGCCCAAAGCGGGGCGCTTTTGCTTGACTGCGCGGCTGCAGCGGCAGAGCAGTTCATTCAGCTCAGCTTTTCCGGCTTGATGGTGGACAGGCTGCTTGCCACCGCAGGCCAGTCCAGTGCCGCCGAGGCTGCAAAGCGCGCGGAACTGGCGGTGAACGCTTTTCTCGCCATTTATGTGCCAAGGTCAGGGTGACCGAATTTGGCAATGCCAGTTGTTGAAGTTCTTATTCGCACGGTATTTCACATCGGACCTAAGGGCTTAATCGGTTCAATGTGGCGCGGTGCGTTTTTGATTACAATACGACGCCAACCGGAAGAACCTGCCGGCCGATCAAAGCGCTTATTCAAAGCCGGACTACTTTTCTGCTGGCGACCGCGGTCCCTTCTGCAAGCCGTTGCAACTGAGCGTGCTGCGAAGATGAATTTGGTCGGAAGGGTATCACCCAGGATCCCACCTATCATCGACAGAAGCTTGCTGCAGCGGGCAAGGGAAAGGGGGGAAGCTGACGTTATGGCAAGGTTTTCGTCTTTAACGGGGAATTGTCGGGGTTGTTGATCAGTTACTGGCCACATGCATCAAAGGAGGAGGCGCGATGCCGTATGAGGATGGGATGTCGATTAGCTACGATGAGCTAACGGGAACTGTGACTGTGTGCTTTAGAGGCATAAAGGTTGTGTTGCCCCAAGGCTATACCAGCCGCGTCGAAGGTATCGCTGCAGGTGAGGATTGGTGCCGAAAGTACGGCTGGTCTGGATAGGAGTGCAATGCATGACGAACGTGACAGAGTTCGAGTGTGAATGCGGCCATGTGGAGGCGGTGCCGACCAGATACGAGGCGCTTCAGAGCTATAATGGGTGCGCGGTCTTTGTTTGTCCTAGCTGCGGGGGCGGGCAAGAGTGTTTGGTGCTTCCGAAGCAGTTTTTTTTTGAGGGCGAAGACGCCAGCGCAAAATCCAAGTAAGGAGCAATGGCATGGCAAACAGAGTGAGGTTTGATCTTAAGTGCGCCTGTGGCCACAAGGGTGAAATCCTAATCAAGGAAAATGATGCTCCATTTTCAACGCCCTAAGAAGATTATAGCCTGTTGGGGTTCGAGGGTGGCACGCACTACGCAACACCTCATTGTAGCCTCAAGGAGGCAATAAAAGCGATGAAGCCTGTCTGTCCAAGATGCGGACAATCGGTATCCAAGTAAGGAGGAACGTATTTGATTTACCAATTGTTTGTTGACGGCGCTCTTGTCGCGAAGGGTTGCAGAACACTGGACGAAGCTAAGGCGTATGCCGATGAGGAAATTTGCAAACAGCGTTCGTGCCGGATTGTTGCCATCGGCCACGGGGCCACATTGCCCACCCCCACTCAAGAGTGGTTTTATGACGGCGACGTGCAGGACTGGGTTCAGAGTAATCCGAAATAGGAGAGTGGGCGCCATAAGGCGCCCACAGAGGCTTAATCTAGATAGACCTTTGGAGCGTTACGTAGTCTAGATAGACCGTAAGGCTCCGGCGAAGACCGCGGTCCCATTGGCTCTGTGATGTGATACCCGTTGTTCATGGAGATCGACGAGGACAAGGTTGACGACGCGGTTCTGGGACTGCTCTGGTTGACGCTGCATGATGAGTGTCGCGCCTGGAAGGGAATGGACTGGTCGGCACTGGATCGATTGCATCGGAAGGGTTTGATCCATGACCCGGTTAACCGGGCCAAATCTGTAGTGCTGACCGATGAAGGGCTACAGCGCTCAAAAGCCCTGTTTCAACGGTTGTTCACGCGGCCGCCGCAGTAACGCCCTCACGGGCTTTCCAGTTCCAGGGCAGAAGTTCCGGCACGCGCGAGACGGGCATGGTGTTGATTTCCGCTGAGATCTGACCCGGGATTTTCATCGAGAACTGACCCGCCTGATAGTTATGTTCTGGTGGTTATGTCTGGGTCAACGGCTCTTTCCCTCCTGTTCTGATTTTGCGGCGGCGGAACTGGCTTTGAAGCGGTAGCTGTCGTTTCCGGTTTCCAGGATGTGGCAGCGGTGGGTGAGCCGGTCGAGGAGCGCCGTGGTCATCTTGGCATCCCCGAAGACGGCGGCCCATTCGCTGAAGCTGAGGTTTGTCGTGATGATCACGCTGGTGCGCTCGTACAGCTTGCTCAGCAGGTGGAAGAGCAATGCGCCTCCGGATGCACTGAATGGCAGGTAGCCTAGCTCATCAAGGATGACCAAATCGGCTCTCACCAGGCTTTCGGCAATCTTGCCCGCCTTGCCGAGCTATTGTCAAATCTGGTGTTTGGGCGGTCATCAAGCGGCGGCCTGATCTTGTGTTGATGGCTTGATGCCGTTGATGAAATCGACGCCTTCGATGACGTCTGCGAGATGAGCGAAGCCGCGCAGCTTGCGCCAGCTTTTCTCAGCGCATTGGCCGAGCTTGAACATCATGTGGAGCATCCCGTCCCGGCTCAGGCATCCCTTGGTGCGTTTCGTGCGGTGGCGGATGGTGGCGAACGCGCTCTCGATGGGATTTGACGTCCTGATGCTCTGCCAGTGCTGGGCGGGGAAGTCGTAGAAGGTCAGCAGTTCGTCGCGGTCCTTGACCAGGCATTCGACCGCCTTGGGGTATTTCGCTTCGTAGGTGCCGACGAACAAGTCAAACTCCTTGCGGGCATCTTCACGGGTCTCGGCCTGCCAGATGTCGTGCAGCGCCTTCTTTGCCTTGGGCTGACTGCGCTTTGGCAGATAGTTCAGAACGTTGCCCGTCTTATGCACCCAGCAGCGCTGTTGCCGGGTGGAGGGATAGACTTCCTCAAGAGCCGCCCAAAATCCCATGGCCCCGTCGCCGACCGCCAGTTTCGGAGCGTTGAGGCCGCGGCTTTTGAGCCCCAGCAGGACCTCGCGCCAGCTTTGGGTGCTTTCCCGCACGCCGTCCTCGATGGCCAGGAAATGCTTCTCGCCGCGCGCATTGACGCCGATCACGACCAGGGCGCAGAGCCGGTCATCTGTGCCGCGCAAGCCGCTGTAGATCCCGTCGGCCCAGACATAGACCCATTCATCACGGCCAAGATCGGCCTTGCGCCAGGCGTCGTACTCCTCCGCCCATTGCGCCTTCAGCCGCGCCACTGTCTTGGCCGAGAAGCCGGTCGCGTCCGGGCCCAGGAGCGCCTTGAGTGCTGCGCCCATCTCGCCCGTAGAGATGCCCTTGAGGTACAGCCAGGGCAGCGCCGCCTCGATCGACTTCGCCTTGCGGACGTAAGGCGGGACCAGCGCCGAGCGGAACGCCACAGGCGCGCCCGTCTTCGAGCGCACCTTCGGGATCTGCACCGTGACCGGGCCGATCCCGGTCTGCACGGCGCGTTCGGGGTGGTGTCCGTTCCGAACAACCGCGGCCCGGCCCTCCGGGGTGCGGTGTTTCGCAAATTCGGCCAGGAAAAGCGTCCAGCTCCGCCTCGACCGCCGTTTGCAGAAGCTCCCGCGCGCCCTTGCGCAGAAGATCCGTCAGCGGGTCCGACACGGTGTCTCGACCGGCAAATTCGATGATGGTAGCGTCATTCATGGTGGTGCGTCCTCGATGGTTGGTGGTTTGTTTGGCGACATCAAACCAACCAGATGCACCGCCAGCTTTCAAACCGCCCAAACACCAGATTCAGCCATAGCTGCGCCTTGCCTGCGGCCTTTTCCTGTTCAAGGGCGTTGACCAGCTCAACGGTTGAGAAGAAGCGGACCTTCTTGCGGTGGTGCTCGATGGCCTGAACGCCGATGGCGGTGGCAATATGGCTTTTCCCCGTTCCCGGCCCGCCGATCAGGACGATATTGTGAGCACCATCGAGGAATTCGCAGCGGTGCAGCTGGCGGACCAGGGGCCTCGTTCACCTCACTGGATGCAAAATCAAACCCGGATAGGTCCTTGTAGGCCGGAAAGCGGGCCACCTTCATGTGGTAGGCGATAGACCGCACTTCGCGCTCGGCCATTTCAGCCTTCAGCAGCTGAGCCAGCATCGGCTGGGCGGCATCGAAGGCTGGCGAGCCCTGCTCCATCAGGTCGGTGACGGCCTGGGACATCCCGTACATCTTGAGACTGCGCAGCATGATGACGATTGCGGCGCCGGCTGGGTCATGACGCATGGCGGTTCTCCCCCTCGCGGGCATGGCTGCGCAAACCATCATAGCGATGGACGTCGGCCTTGGGCTCCTTGTGCAGCGTCAAGGCCTGCGGGGTCTCCACCTCCGGCGCCGCAAGCGGCTTCCCATCAACCAACCGGTGCAGGAGGTTCAGCACATGCGTCTTGGTCGGCACACCGGCTTCCAAAGCGAGCTCTACAGCTTGGAGGACGGCCTGCTCGTCGTGGTGCAAAACGAGAGACAAGACATCCGCCATTTCCCTGTCACCGCCCGGGCGCTTGAGCATCAGTGTCTGGAGCGACCGGAAGGCTTGGGGCATTTCCGTGAAGGGGGCTCCATTGCGCAGCGCTCCGGGCTTTCGCTGCACAACTGCCAGGTAATGCCGCCAGTCGTAGACCGTTTTTCCCGGCGCGCTATGCGATCTCTCGATAACCCTATGGTGTTCGCAAAGAATCTGCCCCTCTGCGGCGACCACGATCCGTTCCGGATAGACCCTCAAGCTGACAGGCCGGTTCGCAAAAGAGGCGGGGACGCTGTAACGGTTCCGCTCAAAGGTGATCAGACAGGTTGGGGATACACGTTTGCTCTGTTCGACAAAGCCGTCGAAGGCTGGAGGAGACGGCATCAGCACGGACGTCTCCTCGGCCCAGACGTCAGCGACGGAGCCCGGGCGCGAGCCGTGCGGGATCTCGCTCCAAAGCTCTATGCAGCGGCCCTCCAGCCAAGCATTCAAGGCCGCCAGGTCTGGATGGTTCGGCACCGGCTGCCAGAGCCGGTGGCGGGAATCCCGGACATTCTTCTCGACTTGGCCTTTCTCCCACCCCGCCGCCGGGTTGCAGAATTCCGGCTCGAAGACATAGTGGCTGGCCATTGCCAGGAAGCGCGCATTGATCTGGCGGTTCTTGCCTTTGCCGACCCGGTCAACCGCTGTGCGCATATTGTCATAAATCCCGCGCTGGGGCACGCCGCCGAAGACCCGGAACGCATGCCAATGCGCGTCAAACAGCATCTCATGGGTTTGCAGAAGGTAGGCCCGGACCAGGAAGGCCCGGCTGTGCGACAGCTTGATATGGGCAACCTGGAGCTTGGTGCGCTCTCCACCGAGGATCGCCCAGTCTTCGCTCCAGTCGAATTGGAAGGCTTCGCCCGGCTGAAACGCCAGAGGAACAAACGTCCCGCGGCCTGTCGACTGCTGAATGCGCTGACGTTCCGCGCGCCATGCCCGCGCGAAGGCCGCCACCCGCCCGTACGAGCCGGTAAAGCCAAGAGCCGCCAGGTCCGCATGCAGCTGCTTGACCGTGCGCCGCTGCTTGCGGGGGTTTGCGCAATTCCGCGGCAAGCCAAGCAGACAGCTTGTCCGCGAAAGGGTCCAGCTTGCTCGGACGCTGCGGGACATGAAACCGAGGCTCAACAGCTCCCGAACGTAAATACTTGCGAATGGTGTTGCGGGAGAGGCCCGTTCGCCTCGCTATCTCCCGAATAGACATCTGATCCCGAAGCGCCCAGCGTCGGATCACACTCAAAAATGCCATGTCGATCACTCCAATAACCCCTGCCGATAAAAGCCAGGGGCACGGTCACACATGGGTCAATTCTCGATGAAAACTTTCGCCTGTCCCGGGTCAGATCTCAGCGGAAATCAACAGTTTCCGCAAAAAACGGTGGGCGGCGGCCTTGTTGCGGCGCGACTGGATCAGGATTTCGAGCACATCGCCCTTGGCGTCAACGGCCCGCCAAAGCCAGTGGCTCCGGCCCTTGATCCGGATCACGACTTCATCGAGATGCCATTTGTCCGCCGGCGCTGAACGGTCCCGGCGGATCTTTGCGGCAAACTGATGCCCGAACCGGTTCACCCAGTCACGGATCGTCTCGTACGAAACTGAGACACCGCGTTCCGCCAACAGATCCTCAACGTCGCGCAGGCTCAGAGCGAACCGATGGTAGGCCCAAACGGCGTAACCAATCACGCTCCGTGGAAACCGGAAGCCTTTGATCCGGGACAAATCTTCGATGTTCAGCATGACAGAGAACTACCCAGCCGATGCGGCGTCAGCAACCTGACAAAGCCCGTAGCGGTCCCGGATCACGTAGTGGGACAGCATCTCGCTGAACAGCCGCGCGCGCTTGCGGGTTCCGTCAGGCTCGATCTTCGCCACAAGGCACCGGTCGTTGTCGTACAGGATCGACTGCGGAACGGCCCCGAAGAACCCAAAGGCATGGACGTGGCCATCCATCCAGGCTTCCGCTGTCGCCGCCGGATAGGCCCGGATGTAGCAAGCATCGCTGTGCGGCAGATCCAGGGCAAAGAAATGGGTCTTCTGTTTAACACCGCCGATCACTACCACTGCCTCGCCGAAATCGGCTTGAGCAGGGCCTGGCGCGTGCGTCAGAGGAACGAACACTTCGCGATGCCGCCGACCGTGCTCCCTTACATAGTCCTTGATGATGGCATAGCCGCCCTCGAAGCCATGCTCGTCGCGAAGCCGCTCGAAAATCCGCTTGGCCGTATGCCGCTGCTTGCGTGGTCTCTCCCGGTCTTCTGAAAGCCATTGATCGATGATTCCGGTGAACCCATCCAGTTTGGGCCGCCGGATCGGCGCTGAGCGCCGATAGCCAGGCGGAATCGAAAACGCCAAAATCTTCCGAACGCTGTCACGAGATATCCCGAAATGCCGCGCCGCTTCACGCTGGCTCATGCCCTCTGCGTACGCCAGTCGAACCTTGCGATATAAATCCACGGTGAAGATCCTCCCGCCCTCCCTCCGTTAAAAGAAGGGCAAAGGTGGACGACTTTTACGCCGCCTGCAGCAGAATCATCCCGCCGCTACCGTGGTCGACTTTCTCACCGCCGTTCTCAGTCCAGCAAAACGCTTGCGTTCAGCCTGCGGATATATTTGCGACACAACCCGGCTGGGAAGCGATGGCGTTTGTAGCTGATAGTCGTCGCCTGCATGCGCGGTCACTACGCCAAGTTTCCAACTCTTCCAAGTGCATCGAGTTAACGTGAAATCTCCTCCACTTCAGACCGGCGGCATTTTTTCGGGGGGGATCGGATCGACATAGGGCATGCTGCCGACCGTTTCAATGAACTCCTGCCGTACCTTCTCCAGCCGTGCCGTGTTTTCAATCAGCTCGGCTGCGGCCAGCGCCATCACCGTTGCCGCATACATCATGCCCTTGTGCCCGATGCTCATGCCGCCCGATGCGACGACCCCCCAGGAATGCGGCGATGCGTTCAGGGGCCAGCAGGTGGTGCGGATCATGCAAAAGCGGCGTTCTCCAGCCGACCTCAGCCACGTCGGTGGAGGCATGGTGGATTTTGCCGGTATCGACCTGATCGTATGTCTCCCAAATTAGCGGCGCATAGTTTGACGCAGGGGGCAGGTTCAGGATCCGGCGCTGGAAATCGGCGCCACCGGGCGGATAATCTGAGTTGATCTTGGCGGCGAATTCCATTTCCGCCTCATTGAAATCAATCGTACCAAGCTCCTGCATCTTCTCATATTGCAGATCGGCCAGTGCCTGATTGTTGATGAGGCAGGAAGTGCCGCTTTCCACCTCGGCCTCGAAACGGGTGCCGGTCATCAGCGCGGCACCTTTGGCGATATCGTTCAGCCGAGACACCAAATCCTCGACCTCCGCCGGGTAGAGCGATTTGGCGAGGTAAAGGACGGATGCGGTATCCGGCACGATATTCGGGGACTTGCCGCCATCGGTGATCTGGTAATGCAGGCGCACATAATCCTCGACATGTTCGCGCAGGTAGTTCGTGCCGATATTCATCAACTCCACCGCGTCGAGCGCGGAGCGTCCCAGATGCGGCGCGGTGCCTGCATGGGAAGCCCGCCCCTTAAACCGGTAGTGGATCGACCGCGCGCCCAGGAAGGTGCCCCGCACCGGGTAGTTGGACCAGCCGGGGTGGAAGTTGAACGCCGCGTCCAGATCGTCAAAGGCGCCGTCGCGGGCCATGTAAACCTTACCGAACCCCACCTCTTCCGCAGGGCAGCCGTAATAGCGGAGCGTCCCTGTTTGCCCGGTGGAAATCATCCAAGCCTTCAGCGCCGCAGCAGAGGCAAGCGCGCCCGTGCCGAGTAGGTTGTGGCCACAGCCATGACCGTTTGCGCCGTCCTCCAGCGCCTCCTTCGACTGCTGAATTTTCTGTGACAGTCCCGGCAGTGCGTCATATTCGCCGATAAATCCGATGACCGGACCGGATCCGTTGGACCAGCTGGCCACAAAAGCGGTGGGCAGTCCGCCCGCACCCCAAGTGATGTCGAACCCGTCCGCTTCCAGATCGTCAGCCTGGATCTTTGACGATTTGATCTCCTGAAAGCAAATCTCCGGGGTCGCCCAGATATCGTCAGCTACGCCGATGAACCGACTGCTGTTGTCGATCAGCCACCGGGCGATGTCATGTTGCTCGGTCATGGGGCCTCCCATCTGTTTTGGCCGGTATTCGATGTCTTGCCAGCCTGCCTCCAATGCCAGGCAAGTGCCAGCCCTGCGAGAATCAGAGCAGCAATCTGTATCTCGTGCGTTTTGAATAGGACGGCACCAGCTACCGCAAGACGGAGCCAGATTTCCCAGCGCGCCAGCTTTGCCCGCTCGAACCCTGCCAAGGCGCTGGACACCAGATAGAGCGCCAGTACGAGACGCAGCAGCAACCACACCAACGACAGGGTGTCGATCGTTCCGTCATAGCCGTCGAGATAGACTGAACCTGTCTCCGATCCCGTCCCTGGGGCAAGCTGGGCATAGTCAATCAGTAGAATCTCAGGGTAGAAAGCGAAAACAAAGGGAATGGTGAACACGACAATGCCAGCGCGGACAGCGGCGATGCCGGTGGCCATGGGCTCGGACTTCGAAATGGTTGAAGCCGCATAGGCTGCGATGGCCACTGGCGGGGTAATGGCCGAGGCGACAGCGAAGTAGAACACAAATAGATGCGCCGTGAACACCGAGGTCCCAAGCGCCACCAGCAGCGGACCGACCAGCAAGATAACGTTCACATAGGCGGGCAATGTGGGCATCCCCATACCCAGGAGGATGGTCACGCACATCGCTACCACAAGAACCAACATTAGATATGCCGACCCCCCCATATGGACTTCCAGACCGAACACTTGGAACACATCTGCGGTTTTCAGCCAGTTCAGCACGTCGATTGTCAAAAGCCCTGTGAAGTTGGTGAAGTTGTTGCAGATGTCGATCACCGTGACTGCGATCAGCAACAGATACATGCGTGCGGCCAGAATCCCCGCCTGCGACAGCGCGTCCAGCAATTTGGCCGGGACGGCCCGGACACCGGGGTCAAGGAACAACAAGCCGAACAGCACGACAACCGCCCAAAATCCTGTGCTGTCTGGGTCTCCGGCTCCGTTGCGGATCAGTTCGAGAATCCAAGGCATCGGCGCGCCAGAAGCTGCATCATAGCCGATCAAACGAGCCAGAAACCCAGTGGAGACCTCGTCCTTGCCGGTCAGTAGCAGGAACAGGATGATCAGGATCGGCACAAAGATCATCACGAGGTTAAGCAAGTCCTGCCGGTTGATTTTCTGATCCTCGGTGAGCTCTCCAATGGCCTCAATCCCGGATTTGCGGGCCTGGAACATCACGGTCAGAAACATGGACAGGAAATAGGCAACAGCGGGTAGGAATGCTGCCACGATCACTTCGGAATAGGGAACGCCTGACAGCGAGGCCAGAACAAAGGCCGCGACCCCCATGACCGGTGGCATGATCTGGCCGCCGGTTGACGCTGCGGCTTCGACCCCGCCAGCAAACCGGCCAGAGTAACCTGCCTTCTGCATCATCGGAATGGTCAGGGTGCCTGTACCCAGCACATTGACCACTGGTCCGCCCGAAATTGTCCCGAATGCCGCCGATCCGACGATGGCCGCATGGGCACTGCCGCCGCGCAGTCGGTATGTCGCGGCCACCGCCATCCGGATCAACGACTGCCCGCCCGCCGATGCACCGAACAGAGCACCCAGGACGATGTAGGGGAAGACTGTGTTGACAATAATGTTCAGGAACTGGCCCAGAACACCGTTCGATTCAAGTATGATCGCATTGCGCGCCGCCGCGATCGCAGTGGAATAGCTGCGTTCTTCCTCAATGGCTGATCCGATGGCGGTGGTCAGGTATGGATTGTCCGAAAGGCCGAAATACCAGATCAGCGAGGTGATCACCGTATAAGCAAGGGCCAGCAGCGCCACGACCACGATGGGGAAACCCCACATCTTGATGATGAACAGGAAAAAAACCGCGGTGCAAACTAGGAAAAACGGTAGAATCCAGTTGCCCAGTGTGGTCACGCATTCCGGCATGTCTGCGACGGGGTCGGTGCCGAACAACTCCCGGTACTCCTCGGCGCGCGCCAGGTTTTCCGCCATCAACCGCGCCCGTTCACCGTTCAACTGGTCGATCAGGCAGATATCGGGATGCTCGATCCAATATACGAGACAGAGCGCCACGGTGGTGACAAACATCAGCGTATCAAGGAAGACCCCCAAATAGAATTTCGGACGCGACTCAAGGCGCCAGGAGCTCGAAAAAGAGCTAACGGTCAGCGCAATAATCATCATCAGGAAAAAGACCATCGGAAAGAACACCGACGGATCGAATTTGCTGATTTGCTGAATGTCGGCGAAGCCCGGAATGGACCGGACAAGGTCAAGCAGGCCGGGAATATTCGGCAAGTTGTTGACCATCACCAACAGAACCAGAACCAGGCCGAGCCAAACCGTAATCCGTCTCTCGTTAAACTGCCCGCCTTCATCAAGAACCGTCATGGCACGCCTTTCTGCATCAGGGTAGAGCCTTTGCCAAGGTCTCCACAATGGACTGTCTTAAACAGCGACGGTGCCGCCGGTACTAAACAAAGAGGGTGCATACTGGGACGCACACCGCCTTTTTTTTGTAGCTCAGTTGTTCATAACCGGCCGATCACGGCTTGGCGCAATCCGGCACGTCGAAACCGGCTTCTTCCCAGGCCATGAGCGCACCGGGGTGCAGTTTGATTCCGGCATTGCAAATGCCCATGGTTTCGTTGTCGATTTTGCCATAGCGGTTGCCCGGCGCCCACGGCGTTTTGGCCAGCAGTTCGGAATTGGTTTCGATAAAGGCCGCCGTTAGCGCCTTTGCCAGATCGTTGGGCATGTCCTTGTGGACGGTGTCGCCACCGGTTGCCGCAACAGCCCGGAACATATTGTCTTCCGAGATGACACTCACATCGTCGCCATAACCCATCTCCGAGATCGCCATGATCATCGGAGATTGACCGGGGCCCTTTGCCCATTTTTGGAACGCTTCACTTTCGAACGTGGCCACGGGCACCGAGACGATGTTCATGCGGCCTGCAGAAGAATAAAGCGGCATGAATTCGGCCGGGAAGGTCGCGTTGCGAACGGCCGCATCGACACTGCCATCCATGAACAGCGAATCCGCCTGCCCCCAAGCAACCTGCTTGCCATTATAGTTTTCGCCATCCTTCAACCCGGTCGTCAACTGGATCATGGTGCGCGCCATAGTCAACGCGCCACCACGGGGCGGGCCGTTGAACACGTTGCGACCTTCCAGCTTGTCCCAGCTGTCGATCCCGGTGCTTTCGTAAGCAAATAGCTGGAACGAGCTGAAGTGGTAGGGTAGAGCAGTCGCAGGTTGGCGGCCAGTGCAGCGCCCTTTTCCTTGCCCAGCTTGCCGTAAGGTCCAAGGCCCCGCGACAAGAGCGCATAGAGAACCAGCGGCGTGCTCACGATGTCGGTCTGGCCCTCGGCGACCTGCTGAATCGATTTGGTCAACGTCTTACCGGTCTGAACCTGGATAGTGGCAATGCCGCGTTCAGCTGCGACCTCGGCCATATGGCTTGCCACCAGACCGCCAGCGCCCGTCGGAGTCGAGGTTTCCAGGGACAGCGTGATAGATTGTGCGCCAACCTGCGCCGGGACAAGCCCTGCCGCCAACACGCAGGCCATCAGAGTGGCTTTGAACTTTGATTGCATTGGCTTTTCTCCCTTTGGATTTGTTGTATCGCCGATTCTGCCGGTTAAGGTTTCACACATGGATCGTCAGCAGATCCTTTGCGATCTGCACCGGCCCGCCATAGGCCTCGCGAATGTTTTCCACGACCTTGTCTAGCTGGTCCGGCCCCATGACCTCTACCGGCATATGTTTGGATGCCAGATTTCGCACTATCGGATTGGTGCTGTCCCAATGGCCGATATGCGTTGGGACCAAGAATTTGACCCCGGCATCCCGGGCGATCCGGCCCAATTCGCGTGGGCTGGTATGGGAAAAGGTGCCGATGCCGTTCTTGGAACGGAATTCGATGGCGGCTTCGTGGAACGTCGCCTCGTGGATCAACACATCGGCATCTTTGGCAAAATCCACCATTTCCGGTAACGCGGTCGTGTCGCTGCTGAACACCAAGGTCTTGCCTTCGCTTTCCAGCTTCAACCCATAGCATTCGCAAGTCTCGGGCGGAATGTGGTCTACCGGCATCGCGGTGACCTTCAGCCGGTCGTCCACAAAGATCACGCCGGGTTTGATCGTGTGGACATCCGGGCGCAGCACTTCCAGATTGCCCTGCCGCTGCGGGTATTTCGCCCGCGCTTTGATATCGGTGTCAAATGCGCCATCTTCGAACAGGTGTGCAACCGACTCCGACGTCCCCGGGGGGCCGTAGATCGGGATCGCTCCTTGACGATCAGCCATCCAGGACCCGATCACAAAAACCGGTAGGTCCGCCGTATGGTCGAAATGCAGATGGGTCAGAAAGATGGCCTCGACCGACAGCGGGTGGATGGCGCTCTCGATCATCTTCCGGGTCGCACCCGTCCCCATGTCCAGCAGGTAGGTCTTTTCCCGGATCTGAACGGCAATCGACGTATGCCCCCGATCCGGATCAAGTAGTGCTGCGCCGCTGCCAAGTATCGTAATTTTCAAAGCTCACCCCTAAATGTGCAGATGCACCTTGTTTACTCATTTAATTTACGCTACACTTGTTGGAGATTCTATGCAACCCCGGGGGCGGCGTGACGACTTGGAGGCAATATCTGGAGGATCCAGAACAGTTCGAAGGCGCATTCCGCCTGTTCGATTTTCCAATGCACTACTTTGCAGCCATCCAGAAACGTAATCAGGTCAATCTCGGGCGCAAACTAGAAATGATCGGGCTGACACCGCTGGACTGGCGCATCCTCGCCGCACTGCGGGAAAACGGCTCCATGGCAATCAATGATCTTGCAGAAATAACCGTGTTCGACCGCTTCAAGGTCAGCCGGGGGGGCCAATGATCTGATCAAACAGGGGCTTGTAGTGCCAGATCCAAGCGCCCGCGATGGCCGTAAACGGCGCTTGATCCTGTCCGAGAGCGGGCAGAAGAAATATAAAGAGGCATTTACCCTTGTCGCTCAAGTCTATCTGGCGAATTTCGAGGGGCTTTCAGACGATGAGTTTGAACAATTGATGCGACTTGTCAGGCGGATCAGAGACAATGTCTTTCACGTTGAGAAATACTAGGATCACGCAAATCCGCCGGTCGGATGACCCACTCCCAGCAGAGTTGCCATTTCCAGTGTGGTCCCCGTGCACACCAGCCCCGTTCAATCCGGTCATGTCTGTCAAGGGGGATTGCCAAGTTGTCTGGGTGTGATTGAGAAAGGCGAGACCTCGGCGTGTCAGGCGCTTATTGCGGCAGCATAGCCGTTCCAGAGGTCGAAAGCATCGGCCCTGGCGTGGCGGTACGAGACAGCGGAAAGTTGATAGCGGCGGGGACGAAAGACGGTGTTGATCTGGTCGTGGGCTGCTAGAAACCTCTGAGCGGCACTGTAAAGTTAACCGGCCTTGCCCGAAACTGGGGCTGGCTGCGATGTTCACGCGGCTCGGAGATTAGCGATATCGCGCCACACATCCATGGCGGCGGTGCGGAGCTCGCGAAATTCTGCGGATGTCATCTCGTGGCGGGGCAGGTGAAACAGGTTTGCAATCGGATCGTGGATGGAGACGAAGCGCTGCATTTGCCGAGGCGACTTGAAGCGTTTCATAATGCGTTTACGCTTTCGGATAGGCTGGTGGGAGTTTTCGGCCCGGTTGTTCAGACCCTTGTGCGAGCGATGTTCAACCCCCCGGCATGATCGCACGCCTTGCCGCTGGGTATGCGCGAAGCTTGTCGGTGATCACAACACGCGGCGGATGGCCTTGCCGGGTTAACAGCTTGCGCATCAGGCGAAGAGCAGCCCGCCGGTCGCGACGGGCTTGGACCAGGACATCCAGCACAAACCCTTCCTGATCAACGGCCCGCCAAAGCCAATGCTTGCGTCCCCCGATCGAGACGACAACTTCGTCCAGATGCCACTTGTCGCCGAGCTTGCCAGCCGACCGGCGGCGGATTGTTTTTGCGAATTCCCTTCCGAACTTTTCGGCCCAGGCCCGCACTGTCTGATGCGATACGATGATGCCGCGCTCGGCAAGAAGATCTTCAACCATCCGAAGGCTCAGCGGAAACCGGAAATACAGCCAGACAGCGTAAGCAATCACTTTGGGCGGGAAACGGTGGCGGCGATAGAGACGGGCGTTGGTCATGCCGCCATGTCGCATTTTACGCGGGCAGCCGCTTTAACTTTACGGTGCCGGCGCCGGGCATGGCAGGAGGTAATCCCGTTCTTTGCCTTCGATCCGGCGATCCGGAAAATCATTTACACCACGGATGAGATCGACAAGACATTTCTGCCGGATTCCTCTAATCTTCGGCAGTGCGGTCGACCTCGGGGCGAAGCGTGGCGTGTCGGCTGGAAGCGTCACCGGGCGGCCTATTCAGTCCCTGCCGGTTTGAGGCGGCCGCACACCCGCCCTGTTTTGGAGGGTGTGGCCGCCAGGCCGCCACGACGTGCTCGTAGCTTTTCTCCGCTTGCTCAGCGATCTTGGCTTCCTGGTGGCGCAACTCCTTCACATTGTAGGCATAGGTTGCACCACGCCGATTGCCCTTCTTCTGCGGCTGACCGGCCGCCAGTTCCATGGCAAGGCACTTGTGGGCGACCAGGCTGGGTCGGGCCCAGCGATAGTCCTCGCCTTTCGTCAGCATATACCAGCACAGCGTGGCGAGCTTGCGCGCCACGGCAACGGCGGCGATCTGATGTCCGCGCCGCGACCGGATGCGGATGAAATAGGCCCGCAGCGGACCCGGCGCTTTCGCCGCGGCCCAGGCCGCCTCGACCAGCATGGCGCGGGCATGGCTGCGTCCGGCCTTGCTGATCCGGCCATGGTAGGCAGGCCCGAGGCCGGACTGGCGCACCCACGGGAAGTTAATGTGAGATTGCCACCAGAGTCCAAGTCGCC
Organism: Leisingera thetidis; assembly: GCF_025857195.1. Classification (NCBI taxonomy): domain Bacteria; kingdom Pseudomonadati; phylum Pseudomonadota; class Alphaproteobacteria; order Rhodobacterales; family Roseobacteraceae; genus Leisingera; species Leisingera thetidis. The sequence continues at coordinate 46,882 of NZ_CP109793.1, forward strand.
TTCGCCCGGATCGTCCTCAAGCTCGGTCAGCCGATAAACAACTGACCGCTTTTTTTGCAGTGAAATGGCGCGCAGTCACAGCTGCGCGCTCCCCTGTGCTCTCAGGTGTTCAGGCAAATTTTCCTGACAGCAGCGTTCCGGCATCCGGCACGCGGGCTTCGAGGCCGAGCGCCTTGAGCATCTGGTGCGTGGTCGCGACCGCGGCCGAGAGCACCGGGATGCCGCATTCGTCCTCGACTTTCTGGATCGCCGCCAGCGAGGGCATCTGAACGCAGGCCGAGAGCACCAGCGCGTCGATGTTCTTGAGGTTCACGCGCTTGTAGATATCCAGCAGGTTCAGCGGATCCTGCGCGGCCACTTCCAGATTGTCGGGGATCTCCAGCGCCACGTAATCGCTGACCTCGACGCCCTCGGCCTCGATGTAATCGGCAACCATCTGGGTCAGCGGTTTCATGTAGGGCGCGACGATGGAGATGCGTTTCGCACCCATCAGGTGCAGCCCGTCGACCAGCGCGCCGGCCGAGGAAACCACCGGGGCCGGATGGCCGTTTTCCACCGTGACCTCATGCAGGCGCTTCTGGCTTTCGCGGTGGTAGCCCTTGCCCATCGACATGATCGCCACCAGGCAGGCGTAGCCCATCACATCGACATCGGCATCGCTGAGTTCCAGCGCGCAACGGTCGCTGTCGCGGTCCATCGCGGCCAGTTCCTCGGGGGTGACCTTCTTCATCCGCATCCGGCTGGAATGGAACGAGAAGCGTTCCGGCAGGATGGTTTCGCGGGCGCGCAGCATCGCGGGGATCTCGCGCTCCATCGTCAGGTTCGACGATGGAACGATCTGCCCGATCTTGTAGGAATTCGCCACGGCTCAGTCCCCGATCTTGATGACGGGATTGCGCAGAACGCCAATTCCGTCGACACCGCATTCGATCACGTCGCCGGGCCACATCCATTCCTGTGGGTCCCGGCCGGCGCCGACGCCGGCCGGGGTTCCGGTGGCGATGATGTCTCCGGGCTCCAGGGTGATGCCCGAGGAAATGTCGGCGATCAGCGTCGGGATGTCGAACAGCAGGTGCTTGGTGTTGGAGCGCTGCTTCTCTTCGCCGTTCTTCTTCAGCCAAAGAGTGAGGTCATGCGGATCGGCCACCTCGTCGGCGGTGACGATTGCCGGGCCCATCGGGCAATAGCTGTCCTGGCCCTTGGAGAAGATCCACTGGCCGGCGCGGCGGTTGTCGCGGGCCGAGATGTCGTTGATCACCGTGTAGCCGAAGACATGGCTCATCGCGTCGTCCTTGGCGATCCTCGTGGCGCGCTTGCCGATGATCACACCCAGTTCGACCTCCCAGTCGAGCATCTGGGTCATGGCGGCATTGTGCTGGATCGGTTCGCCGTCGGCGATCACCGAGGTCGGCGGCTTGGAGAACACCACCGGCTTGTCCGGCAGATCGGCCGAGGTATCCAGCGATTTCGCCGATTCCGCTACATGTTCGACATAGTTCAGGCCGATGCCAAAGATGTTCTTGCGCGGCCGCGGAATCGGCGCCAGCAGGCGGGCGTTTTCCTGCGCCAGCGAGATGCCGGCCGGGCGGCTGCCGTCGGTTTCGGCGATTGCCCGTGCCAGGGCGGCAAGGGCGTCCGGCCCTTGGTCGATCAGGTCCAGCATGGTGGCGGGGAAATCCTCGCCGACGACGGTTCCGAGAGCTTCGACGTCAATGATCAGCCCGTCGTGGATGGCGCCGAGACGGCCTTCGCTCGCCGCGGAGCTGCGATAAGTAACAAGTTTCATGAGTGTCTTTCCAGATTTGCTTAGCTTTCGACGATCTGATGACCGTCGTTGTCTTCGAGCGCCTGCTCGGCATAGAAGCCCAGTTTGCGCATGGTCGGCAGGTCGTGGAACGAGAACAGGCAGGCGTCCTCGCCGGCTTGCGTGTTGCAATGCTCGTGCCACATCCAGGGCGGCACGCAGAAGATATCTTTTTCCTTCCAGTCGAACCGCTTGCCGTTGATCACCGAATAGCCTTCGCCCTTGGCCACCTGATAGATCACGTTGCCGGTGTGGCGGTGCGCCTTGGTGTGTTCAGAGGGGCGCAGCAGCTGCATGTTGGCGCCCATGGTCAGCATCGGATCGGCGCCGGTCTTGGGGTTGATATAGCGCATGATCACGCCGTCATAGGGCGAGCCGTCGGTGACCTTGGCGTAGCTCTGCAATGCCTCGTAGGTCTGGTCCCAGCGGAACTTGAGCAGCGGCGAATAGGGTTTGTCCCAGCGGTCCAGCTCGGGCATCAGCGCCGGGTGGCCATAGGTTGCCGGGCTGTCGTCCAGTGGCAGGCTGGTGGTCTGGTAGTCGTTCTCGTGGACGGTATAGAAATTGGCCTCGAGCGCGTTGGTCAGCGGGATGTCGAGACCGTCCTGCCACAGGCAGGTCGAGCCGTCTTCCTCGATGCCGTGCTCGTGCCAAGTCCCGTTCGGCGTCAGCACGAAGTCGCGCGCCCCGAGGCTCATCTTGTGGCCGTCGACAATCGTGTAGGCGCCGGTTCCCTCCATGATGAAGCGCAGCGCGGAGGCCGCGTGCTTATGCGCGCCGGCCCGCTCGCCGGCCTTCATGGTCTGGATGCCCGAGAACAGCCAGCCGCAGGCGGCGCTGACGTCGCGGCGCTTGGGGTTGCGCAGGTAGACCACCCGGCGGCCCGCATCCTCGGGGCGGACCAGGTCGATGGCGCGCAGCACCTGCGGCCGGATCTCATCCCATTTCCAAAGCACCGGTGCCGAAGCCGGGGTCGGCTCCCAGGGTTCGATGTCGTTGGCCACGGTCCAGAGCGCGCCGGTGTCGATCTTGGCCAGATCCTCGTAGAAGGCTTCCAGCTCCGGGTTGTCCTTGACCCGGGCGCGGCCCATCTGGTTGTCTCGTTCGTCAACAGTGGTCATGTCGTCCTCCAGGCTTTATCAGATCCGTTTGAAGTGTCGGCCGCCTGCGCGCCGGTCTCCGGCTCCGGTGCGTTGGCCGATGGACGCGGGGCAGCGGAAAGCGTCAGCGGCGCTTGCGGCGCATTGTTGAGATGCAGCGCGAAGACATCGAAGCGGTTGTAATGGCCGGTGATGTCATGCATCTGCTTGGGCTGGATGCAGCGCGCCAGGTCGATCTCGCCATAGACGATGCCTTCGGCGTCGATCAGCCCTTCGGTCACCTCCCGGCCGTCCGGGCCAATGATCCCCGAATAGGCGCCGGATTTGCGCTCCAGAAGGGTGCGCGCATCGGGGCGGATTTCCTCCATCGCAGTGATGATCTCCTCGGATACCGTCGAGGTGGAGATCACGGTGAACACCTTGCCCTCGAAACTGTGCGACATGCCACGCAGTTTGATCGCATCGGCCATGTCGTAATCGGGCGGCGCCACCGGCAGCGCGATGTAGCTGGCGGCATGCACCAGCTCGCCCTGCGCCAGCAGCGAGAACCGCGCCAGCGTATTGGTGTTCTCGCCGCAGGCCAGCCCGCCCAGCGGCCCGATCGCGGTGTCATGGACACGCAGGCTCGATCCGTCGCCGCCGGTCCAGGTCAGCTTTTCCGCCCAGGTCGGCACCAGCTTGCGGTGCTTGCCGAGGATCGTCCCGTCAGGGCCGATGAACACCAACGTGTTGTACAGCGTGCCCAGGGACACCGGGCTGCGTTCGTTCACCCCGATCACCACATGCACGCCGTGGCTCGCCGCGGCCTTGCAGACGATGTCGATTTCCGGCCCCGGCAGGAACACCGAGGCGCGCACCAGCTTCTCGAACCAGGCGCTGCCGGTCACCGGATCGGTGATCCAGCTCCAATAGGGGTAGCCGGGGATGTAGACCTCGGGGAACACCACGAGCTGCGCCCCGTTGCCTGCTGCCTCGGCAATCAGCCCGGCAGCCTTTTGCGCCGTTGCGAAGGCATCCAGAAACACCGGTGAAGACTGCACCGCCGCAGCGGTGAATGTGCCGAGAAAGGTATCGGGGTTCATTGGATCACCATGAATAATTCAGTTCCTTTACCTGTGTCCCAAATCTGGACTATTAGTTCTAGGAACTATTTCTTGGCTTGGTATAATGTAATGGATATACGAAAATCCGCCTCCTGGACCCGCAGGCTGAAGCTGCGCCATCTCGAAATCTTCTCTAGCCTCGTGGTTGCGGGCAACCAGTCGGCAGCGGCCGACAAGCTGAACATGACCCAGCCGGCCCTGTCCAAATGGCTGCGCGAGCTGGAGCAGGACATTGGCGCGCAGCTCTTTGTGCGTGGCAAGACGCTGCGCCTCACCTCCTTGGGCGCCGAATTCCTGTTGTTTGCCGAACATGTGCTGGGCGAGGCGGAAAATGTCTCGGAAGTGCTGCAGGACATGCGCGCCGGGCGGGCCGGGCGGGTGCGGATCGGCGTGCTGCATGCGGTGGTGTCGGATTTGGTGCCGACGGCAATCCTGAAATTCCGCGAGAGCGCGCCCAAGGTGCGGATCACCGTGGTCGAGAATACCCTTGTACCCCTGCTTGATGCGCTGTTGCGGCGCGAGCTGGACGTGATCATCGGCCGTATTCAAGGAGCGGTACTGGAAGGGGTTAATGCCGAGGTTCTCTATGACGAGCAGGTGGTGGCCGTGGTGCGGGCCAGCCACCCGCTTCGCTTGTCGGCGCGGCCGAGCTGGGCGGCCGCCGGCAAGTTTCCCTGGCTGGTGGCGCCGCCGGGCACGCCGATGCGCACCCGGATGGAATCCGAGTTCGTCAATGCCGGGGTGCCGTTTCCCGACGAACTGCTGGAATCGCGATCGGTGATCGTGAACGAGACCCTGCTGCGCAATGCCGACATGATCACCCTGATGTCAAAAAACGTCGCGCGCTACTACACCCAGCATGGCGTGCTGACCGAGCTGGGCCTGCCGATGACCGGCGGGCTGGGCCCGATGGGGATGTATCTGGCCGATGAGAAACCGCGCCCCGCGGTGGGACGCTTTGCCGAGATCGTCCGCGAAATCGCCCAGCAATACGCGTCAAAATAATACCAAAAAGAATATACCTCTCCAAGATTTTGTTTCTTTCCTTCATAGACCGTGCTGCGCAAGAGTTAAGGTGCAAAACGCAGAATGTGGCGTCACCATTCTCTTGGGGAGGATAACGGATGAAGAAGATCTTTGGGAAAACCGCGCTCGCCGGTTCCCTGGCGGTGGGCCTGCTCGCCGGAACCGCCCGGGCGGAAACCGAATTGCTGTTCAGCACCTTTTTCCCGCCGCAGCATGTTCTGGTGAAGGATGTGCTGGTGCCCTGGGCGGAAAAGGTCGCCGAGGCGACCGATGGCGAGGTCACCGTGACCTTCGCGGCCTCCAGCCTGGCGCCGCCGCCCAAGCAGCTCGACATGGTGCAGGACGGGATCGCCGATGTGACCGTGCAATTCGCCGGTGTCGTTCCGAACCGCCTGACAACCCTTCTGGTCGGCGCGGTTCCCGGTCCGACCGGCACCAGCGAGGCGATGTCGCGGGCGCTCTGGCGCACCCATGAGGCGCATTTCGACGTTGCCGAAGAGTTCGACCGCCTGCAACTCCTGTCGCTCTTCGCCCTGCCGCCGCAGATGATGTTCGGCACCACCGGCGCGCCGATCTCTTCTGTCGAGGAGATGAAATCCGCGCGCATCGCGACGACCCCCGGCACCGCGGCCAAAGCGTTTGGCGCGGTCAGTTCCGGCATCGTCGCCGGTCCTGCCTTCCGCTACTTCGAGCTAGTCAGCAAGGGTATGGTCGATGCCTTTGTGGCGGTGACACCGATCGACGTAATCGGTTTCAACCTTGCCCCCTATACCAAGACCGCCACCGATATGGGCAGCCTGGGCACCGCAGGCACGTTTTCGCTGGTGATGAACGAGCGCAAGTGGCGCCGGCTTTCCGAAGAAGACCGCGACGCGATCATGTCGGTCTCCGGTGAATATTTTGCCGGGCTGCTTGGCGCAGTCGATGCCAGGAATTCCGAGGTCATCGAGCAGCTGAAGGCCGATGGCGTGCGTTTCGTGACGCTGTCCGAAGAGATGGAAGCGGACCTGCGCGATGCCTTTGCCCCGATCTCCGAGGACTGGATTGCCAGCGTCACGGCCAAGGGTGTCGACGGTGCGGCGGCGCTTGACTTCTACCGCGACACGCTGTCCCAGCTGGCGGCCGAGTAAGCCGATGGACGCGTCCCCGCAGCCCGCCCGAACAGACCGGAACCTGACCATGATCCTGGTATGGATTTCGGGGATCGCCCTGTTCCTGATGATGGTGGTCACCGTCACCGACGTGGCCGGACGGTACTTTTCCGGGCGGTCGCTCACCGGGTCGAACGAGATGATCCGCATGGCACTTGCGGTAAGCGTGTCGAGCGCCCTGCCGGCAGTGACGAAGTCCGGCGCCCATATCACGCTTGAACTGCTGGTCGGCCAGGAAGGGCATCCGCTCGAACGGCTGCGGCGCATCCTTGTCAATGTGATCGGAGCCGCCGCCTATGCCTTCCTGACCTGGTTTCTATGGCAGGCGGCGATGGAAGCCCACGAATTCTCGGAAGTTATCGGATATCTCGAACTGCCGCGCGCGCCGATGATCCTCTTCGGACCGCGACGCGATCATATTGTCGGTCTCAGTGAATGTTACGCCGGGCTGCTTGGCGCAGTCGATCCGGGGAGTTACCGAGTCATCAGAGCGGCTGAAGGTACGATGGCGTGCGTTTCTGACGCTGTCGAAGGATGGAAGCGGACCTGCGCGTGCGCTTTGCTGATCTCCGAGGACTGGTTGCCAGCGTCACGTACAGGGTGTCGACGGTGCGGCGGCGCTTGACTTCTACCGCGACACGCTGTCCAGCTGGCGGCCGAGTAAGCCGATGGACGCGTCCCTGCCGCCGACGGACCGGACCGGACCATGATCGTGGTGCCGTAGTTTCAGAGGATCGCCTGTTCCTGATGATGGTGGTCACCGTCACCGACGTGGCCGGACGGTACTTCCGGGCGGTCGCTCGCGGGTCGAACGAGATGATCCACGGCGCGCGGTAGCGTGTCCGAGCGCCCTGTGGCGGTGACGGTGGCCCATATCGCGCGAACTGCTGGTCGGCGGAAGGGCATCCACTCGAACGGCGGCGGCATCCTTGTCAATGTGATCAGGCCGCCGCCTATGCCCCTGGCCTGGTTTCTATGGCGGGCGGCGATGGAAGCCACGATTCTCGGGTTATCGGATATCTCGAACTGCCGCGCGCCCCGATGATCCTCTTCATGACATTCATGACAGCTGTCTGCGACGGCGTGATGCTGGAACAAGCCTGGCAGAGCATCACCGGCGGTACCGCGAAAGACGAAGCAGAGGAACCGCAAGCATGACTGTTGCCCTGATCGGATTTGCCGTTCTGTTCGTCCTGTGTTTTCTGGGCGTGCCGCTGGCCGTCGGCCTGTTGACCGTTGGCACCGTCGGTTTCGGCTACTTTCGCGGATTTGGCGCCGCTGGTTCGGTGGTGGGACAGCAGATCACCGATGCCTTTTCGTCCTACGGGTTCTCGGTCATCCCGTTGTTCGTCCTGATGGGCGCCTTCATCCACCGCGCCGGGCTGGCCGACGATCTGTTCAACGGCGCGCGGGCCTGGCTGGGCCATATCCGCGGCGGCATGGCGCAGACCACCATCGGTGCCAGCGCCGCCTTTGCCGCGGTCTGCGGCAGTTCCATCGCCACCGCGGCCACCATGTCGCGGGTCTCGCTGCCGCAGATGAAACGCTACGACTACAACGACGGTTTCGCCTGCGGCGCGGTGGCGGCGGGCGGCACGCTGGGCATTCTGATTCCGCCGTCAGTGCCGCTGGTGATTTTCGGCATCCTGACCGAGACCGACATCACCGGCCTGTTCATGGCGGCGCTGGTTCCCGGGGTGCTTCTGGCGCTGCTCTACATGTGCGCCGCCTGGCTTGTCGTGCTGTTCCGTCCGGAGCTGGGCCGTCCCGCGGCCCCGGTGAGCTGGCGCGAGCGGCTGACCGCCTCACGCCGCACCGCCATCGTCGGCACCCTGTTCGTGGTGGTGCTGGGCGGCATGTACCTGGGAGTTTTCACCCCGACCGAGGCGGCCGGTGTCGGTGCCGCGGGGGCATTCCTCATCATGGCCCTGCGCCGCGCCGCCTCGCGCACCGCGGTCCGCGAAGCCCTGACCGAATCCGTCCTCACCACCGCTGCGTTGCTGATGGTGGTCGGCTCGGCGCTGGTCTTCAACACCTTCCTGACGATCTCCGGCCTGACGGCCGAACTGGTCACGCTGATCAATTCGGTGAACGTGTCTCCGCTGGGCGTCATCACGGTGATCTGCGTGATCTACCTCTTGCTGGGCTGCGTGTTCGACAGCCTTGCGGCGATGATCCTGACGGTGCCGGTCTTTACGCCGATTGCCGTGAGCCTGGGATATGACCCGCTGTGGTTCGGGGTTGTCGTGGTCATCGTGGTTGAGCTGGGCCTGATCACGCCGCCGCTCGGGATGAATGTTTTCATCGTCAAGAACCTGGCCCCGGATGTTCCGGTCTGGCGGATTTTCGCCGGGGTCTCACCCTTTGTTCTGGCAAATATCGTCGGACTGACCCTGGTGGTGCTGTTGCCCGCCATGGCCCTCTGGCTGCCGGAATTACTGAACTGAACCAATAGCAGGAGAACTCAGCATGGCTGGAGAATGGATCGACATTCAGGCGGCGGATGGTGGCACTTTCGGAGCCTATCTGGCACGGCCGGAAAAGGGCAGCGGCCCCGGGCTGGTGCTGCTTCAGGAAATTTTCGGCGTCACCGAGGATATCCGCGCCATTGCCGACATGTATGCCGAAGAAGGCTATGTCGTGGCGGCCCCCGATGTGTTCTGGCGCGCGGAACCGCGGCTGGAATTGAGCCACGGCGGCGAGGACATGAAGCGGGCCATGGCACTGGGCCAGGGGCTCGATGATGCCCAGGCGGTGGCAGATATCGCGGATGTGGTGGCGGCGCTGAAAGCGCTGGATTGCTGCAAGGGCGGTATCGGGATCATGGGGCAATGCATGGGCGTCCGGCTGGCCGTTGGTGCCGCCGTGGCCGGGCATGTGGATTGTGCAGTCGCCTATTACCCGGTCGGGCTGAATCGCGTCCTGAAGGACGGCGACGACATTCCGGTGCCGGCGGTGTTCCATATCGGCGCCGAAGACCCGTTCATGGGGCAGGATGAAGTCAAGGCTCTGGCGGAGCGTTTTGCCGGCAACCACCAGATCGAGATCTATTCCTATCCCGAAGCCGGTCATGCGTTCGCCAACCCCGGGCGCGACACCTTCATCAAGGCGCCCGCCGACATGGCCTATAGCCGCTCGCTCGCCGTCCTGCGCAAGGTGATCGGCCCCTGGTATGACCTGAACGCGCTGTGGGAGGCGCATCGCGCCTGCGAGTTCGAAACCCGCGATGCCGACGAGACCATGAAGACCATGGTGGCGGAGCCCTATGTCAACCATATTCCCACACTGACCGGCGGCACCGGGCAAAAGCTGCTGCGCCGGTTCTACGCCAACCATTTCATTCCCAAGAACCCGGCGGACATCAAGGGCATCCCGATTTCCCGCACCGTTGGGGCCGACCGGGTGGTCAACGAGGTGATCCTCTGCTTCACCCACGACACGATGATGGACTGGATGCTGCCGGGCGTCGAACCGACCGGCAAATACGTTGAGATCCCCTTTGTCAGCGTGATCCATTTCCGCGGCGACAAGCTCTATAACGAACATATCTACTGGGACCAGGCCAGCGTCCTGGTGCAGCTGGGCCTGCTAAACCCGGAGGGGCTGCCGATCACCGGCGTGGCCACGGCCAAGAAGGTCTTTGATCCCGGCCTGCCGTCGAACGAACTGATGCCGAACTGGCCGGAGAGCACAGATGAATAGCGCGGGCGGCATAGCGATCCGCGATGCGGTGGTTCTGGTGACCGGCGCGGGCGGCGGTATCGGCCGGGCCCTGGTCGCGGTCCTGCTGGAGCGCGGCGCCGCCGAGGTGGTCGCCTGCGACCGCCAGGCACCGGGTTTCGACGATCCCCGTGTCACGCCGCTTGCGCTTGATATCACCGATGAGGCGGCGGTAGCGGAAGCCGCCCGGCGCCATGCCGGCCGGGTCACGATCCTGATCAATAATGCCGGGGTGAATGCCAATTCTCGGTTGTTCTCGGACAGGCTTCTGGCCGAAGCGCACAGCGAGATCGCGGTCAACTACCTTGGCACGCTGGCAATGATGCAGCATTTCGCGCCGGCCATGGTGGCACGGGGCGGCGGGCAGATCGCCAATGTGGTCAGCTTTGTCGGGCTGGTCTGCGGCCCCGGCATGGCGGGCTATTCCGCGAGCAAGGCCGCGGCCCATATGGCTACGGTCGCGGCGCGCGCCGAATTGGCCCCCCTGGGCGTCGGCGTGCTGGGCATCTATCCGCAGCTCGTCGACACCGGCATGAGTCGGCATCTCGCGCTTCCCAAGCTCACCACCGAGGCGCTTGCGGCGATGATCGTCGAGGCCGTCGAGGCCGGGCAGGACGACCTGTTCCCCGGCCCGGCAACCGAGGCTTTTGCAACCCTGCGCCAGGACCCGGAAGGCTTTCAGGCAATGCTGATCGACCGGCTTGGCCCGGCACGGCCGCAATTCAAGTAACGCAAGGACAGAACAATGACATTCGAGACTCAAGTTGTGCGCGCCAACGGCAACGATTTTTCCTGCTGGCTCGAGGGCGAAGGTGACAAGGACGTCGTTTTCATCCACGGCGAGATCCACGGCAAGGCCTACTGGGAGCCGCAGATCCGCGAATTCATGAAGGATCACCGCTGCCTCTGGCCTATGACCGGCGCGGGCATCACGGCAGCGACAGCGCCGCTTTCGGGTTCTCGGTGGAAAACCAGACCCGCGATCTGCGCGCGCTGCTGGATCACTTCGGCATGAAGCGGCCCAAGATCGTCGCGCTGGCCTTCGGCACCACCATCTCCGCCAATTTTGCCAACCAGAACCCCGAGCGCGCCGAGTCGATGATCATCGGCGCCTGGGGCGAGCTGCATGACGCGCTGTCCTATCTCGAACGCTGGGAAGTGGCCGGCCGGCGGGCCGCCGAGGCGGTGGACCAGGGCGGAAAACAGGCGCTGGTCGAGCTGCTGCGCAAGGAAGGCGGCAAGTCGATGTTCATGGTGATCCCGCCGGAGGGCGACCCGCTGCGCGAGCCAGTCATCGACCTGATGGCCAGCCACAAGGCCGAGCACTACCGCAATGGCATGCTCGAAGTCGCCTCGTCGGTGCCGGATCTGGTCTCCCGGTTCGAGAAGCTCGATATCCCCGGTGCTGGGCATCTGCGGCGAGGATGATCCGTTCAAGGATGAACCCGAGGTCCTTGCGGCGATGAAATCCTTCCGCGAAGGCGCCATGATCCCGGGGGGGCGGGCGGTTTGCTCATTGGCAGCAGCCCGGCGCCTTCAACGAGGTTGCCCGCCAGTTCTGGGCAACCGCCGAACCGGCCTCTGCCCGCGGCAATCTTTCGTGAACAAGGTGAATCCGATGCCCAACACAGTGAAAAACATACTGTTCATCATGTTCGATCAGTTGCGCTGGGATTACCTCGGCTGCACCGGGCATCCAACTTTGAAAACCCCGCATCTCGACCGGCTGGCCTCGAAAGGGATGCGGTTCACCAACGCCTATGTGCAATCGCCGATCTGCGGCTCGTCGCGGATGAGTTTCTACACCGGACGCTATGTTCAGAGCCACGGCGCGCAGCGCAATAATTTCCCCCTGAAGGTGGGGGAAGTAACGCTCGGCGATCACCTCCGGGCGGCGGGAATGGATGCCTTCCTGATCGGCAAGACCCATATGGAGGCAGACGCCGAAGGGCTGGAACGGCTGGGGATCCCGCCGGATTCGGTGATCGGCGCGCGGTTGTCGGAATGCGGTTTCGACGTTGTCCTGCGCGATGACGGATTGTGGACGGAGGGGCCGGACGGTCCCTACGACACGCGCGTCTCGCCTTTACAATACCTACCTGCGCAGCAAGGGATACCCGGCAGAAAACGGCTGGTCGGAAAACGCCAATGCGGTCGCGCTGGAAAATGGCGAGGTCACCTCCGGCTGGTTCATGAAATACATCAACCGGCCGGCCAACGTGGCAGAACCCGACAGTGAGACGCCCTGGCTGACCGGGCAGGCGATCGACTTCCTCGATCAGCCGGGGCGCGATGACCGCCCTTGGCTGTGCCATCTGAGCTATATCAAGCCGCATTGGCCCTATGTCGTCCCCGCGCCCTACAACGAGATGTTCGGGCCGGAGGATGTGGTGCCGCCGGTCCGCAGCGAGGACGAGAAGAACGATCCGCATCCGGTCTTTGCGGCCTATATGGAGACGCTGGTGGCGCGCTCCTTCTCCAGGCAGGAGGTCCGCGAAAAGGCGATCCCGTCCTATATGGCATTGATCAAGCAGGCCGATGACCAGATGGGGCGCCTGTTCACCTATCTCGAAGAGGTCGGCCGGATGGAAAACACGATGATCGTGGTCACATCCGACCACGGCGATTATCTTGGCGATCACTGGCTGGGCGAAAAGAACTTCTTCCACGATTGTTCGGTCAAGATCCCGCTGATCATCTATGATCCGCGCCCGGAGGCCGATGCCACCCGCGGCCAGAGCTGCGACGCGCTGGTCGAAGCCATCGACCTGACAGCGACCTTCATCGAATGCGCAGGCAAGGAGGTGCCGGACCATATCGTCGAGGGGCGGTCGTTGTGCCCGCTGCTGCATGGCGAGGCGCCCGGGGACTGGCGCGAGGTGGTGATCAGCGAAATGGATTACTCCACCACGCAAATGGCGAAATCGCTTTCGATGCCGCATAAGGATGCGCGTCTGTTCATGGTCTTCGACGGAAGGTGGAAGCTGGTTCATGCCGAAGGCGGTCTGCCGCCGCTGCTGTTCGATCTGCATGACGACCCCGATGAACTCAAGGATCTGGGCCGCGATCCCGCCTACGAGAGCGAAAGGCGGCGGATGTACGACCATCTGCACGCCTGGTCGCGGCGGCTGTCGCAGCGCACCGCAATCTCGGATGCGAAACTGGACGCGATGCAGGGCAAATACCCGCGCCAGGGCGTTCTGCTGGGGCTCTATGACGGCTCGGAGGTGCAGGAGGAAAATCTCTGCAAGGTTCCGGCGGTGCCGGCGCGCCAAGACACGCTGGACTAGCGGCCTCCGACCGGCGCTGTCGAATGCCGCGCTTGACCGCCTGGGGGCCGGTCTGTGCCCCCGGTACGGCCGGCCCGCCGCCACCGCGGCACTAGCGCGCGAGATGCCGGGTTGCAGACCCGAGGCCAGCTGATCCTGCAGCACGGGCTGCAACCGAACTGGAAGCGATAGAACATGAATAAGGTGAGGTCAGGCGCATCGTCGCTCTCACAGGCGGCCATGGCGGTTGTTCCGCCATGGCTCGGCGGTGTTTCCCGCGAGGCGCTGCGCAGCGACGTTCTGGCGGGGCTGACCGGTGCGACGATCGTCCTGCCGCAGGCCGTCGCCTTTGCCGCCATCGCGGGGCTGCCTCCGGAATACGGTTTCTTCACCGCCATGGTGATGCCGGTGGTCGCGGCCTTTGCCGGATCGAGCTGGCATGCGGTCTCCGGGCCGACAACGGCCATCTCGGCGCTGGTCTTCGGCGCGCTGGCGGGCAGTCTTGAACCCTTTTCGGCCGAATTCATCCAGGTGGCGATCGCTTTGTCGCTGATGGTCGGCATTATTCAGCTGCTGCTCGGCTTTGCCAAGCTGGGGGCGCTCGTCGATTTCGTCTCGCATTCAGTCATGACTGGTTTCGTGGCTGGGGCCGCCATCCTGATCGCGCTCAGCCAGCTGCAGTATATCCTCGCGATTGATCTGCCGCGGCCGAGCCATCTGCCGCTCTTCCTCGAGATGCTGCTGGAGCGGGCATCCGGTGTCAGCTGGCCGGCCGTTGTGGTGAGCATCGTCACGCTGGCTGCCGGGATCGGTGTCAAACGCTGGCGGCCCGGCTTGCCGAACTATCTTCTTGCCCTCGCGGCCGGGTCCGTTGTGGGTTGGGTGTTCTCGCGGAGCGGAGCAGAGATTGCCAGTATCGGGGTCATCAATGCCGCGGCCCCCCGTCCGATGCTGCCGCCGGCCGGGGCGGATCTGTTGCGGACCTACGGGTCCGCCGCCTTTGCGATTGCCCTCGTCGGACTGCTCGAGGCGCTGGCGGTGAGCCGCGCGATCGCGACGCGCTCCGGCCAGCCGATTGACGGCAATCGTGAAATCGTCGGCCAGGGCGCGTCGAATTTCATCGGCAGCTTCTTCCAGTGCTATCCCGGTTCCGCTTCGTTCACGCGGTCCGGGGTGAATTACGAGGACGGCGCCAGGACGCCGCTTTCGGCCATCTTCGCGGCGGGCTTCCTGTTTCTGATCCTCCAATTCGTGGCGCCCTGGTCGGTCTACGTGCCGGTGTCCGCGATGGCAGGTGTCATTCTGCTGGTGGCCTGGCGCCTTATCGACTTTAAGGAAATCCGGCATATCGCGACGACCTCCGCGAGCGAAAGCGCAATTGCGCTCAGCACGTTCCTGGCGACACTCTTCATCGACCTCGAATTCTCGGTCTATGTCGGCGTCTTTCTGTCCTTCCTGTTCTTTGTGCGCTCATCCTCGCGGCCGACCTTCGGCATTGGCGCGCCAGATCCGAATACCGCGACACGCATGTTCAGGAATGCCGAGGAAAACGGGCTGAAGGAATGCCCGCAGCTGGTCGTCATGCGCCTGGACGGGCCGCTGTTCTTCGGCTCGGTGGAATTCGTGCGCCGCAAGTTCCGCTCTGTCGAGCGGGAGCGCCCGGACCAGAAGCACATGCTGTTTGCAATGAAAGGGGTCGGCGAGGTCGACATGCCCGGATCGGACCTGCTGATCGAGGAGGCCGGACGGCGCCACCGGCGCGGCGGCTCGTTTCACATCATGACCCGGACGCCGAAGACGATCACCAAGCTGGCCCGCTTCAAGGTCATGCGCGCCTTGACGAAGAAACACATTCATCTGAGCAAGGGCGATGCGGTTTCGGAGATCGTGCCATTGCTCGATCCGGACATCTGCCGCACTTGCACCGCGCGGATCTTCCGGGAATGCGCCGCTCAGCCGGGCCATTCCGGCGCGAATGGATCACCGTATCAAACTGCGGGAGAAAACACCTAGGGCCGGTGCGCGCTAAGGCGCTGCCCGGCGCTACAGGCAGCTATGGCTGAATCTGGTGTTTGGGCGGTTTGAAAGCTGGCGGTGCATCTGGTTGGTTTGATGTCGCCAAACAAACCACCAACCATCGAGGACGCACCACCATGAATGACGCTACCATCATCGAATTTGCCGGTCGAGACACCGTGTCGGACCCGCTGACGGATCTTCTGCGCAAGGGCGCGCGGGAGCTTCTGCAAACGGCGGTCGAGGCGGAGCTGGACGCTTTTTCCTGGCCGAATTTGCGAAACACCGCACCCCGGAGGGCCGGGCCGCGGTTGTTCGGAACGGACACCACCCCGAACGCGCCGTGCAGACCGGGATCGGCCCGGTCACGGTGCAGATCCCGAAGGTGCGCTCGAAGACGGGCGCGCCTGTGGCGTTCCGCTCGGCGCTGGTCCCGCCTTACGTCCGCAAGGCGAAGTCGATCGAGGCGGCGCTGCCCTGGCTGTACCTCAAGGGCATCTCTACGGGCGAGATGGGCGCAGCACTCAAGGCGCTCCTGGGCCCGGACGCGACCGGCTTCTCGGCCAAGACAGTGGCGCGGCTGAAGGCGCAATGGGCGGAGGAGTACGACGCCTGGCGCAAGGCCGATCTTGGCCGTGATGAATGGGTCTATGTCTGGGCCGACGGGATCTACAGCGGCTTGCGCGGCACAGATGACCGGCTCTGCGCCCTGGTCGTGATCGGCGTCAATGCGCGCGGCGAGAAGCATTTCCTGGCCATCGAGGACGGCGTGCGGGAAAGCACCCAAAGCTGGCGCGAGGTCCTGCTGGGGCTCAAAAGCCGCGGCCTCAACGCTCCGAAACTGGCGGTCGGCGACGGGGCCATGGGATTTTGGGCGGCTCTTGAGGAAGTCTATCCCTCCACCCGGCAACAGCGCTGCTGGGTGCATAAGACGGGCAACGTTCTGAACTATCTGCCAAAGCGCAGTCAGCCCAAGGCAAAGAAGGCGCTGCACGACATCTGGCAGGCCGAGACCCGTGAAGATGCCCGCAAGGAGTTTGACTTGTTCGTCGGCACCTACGAAGCGAAATACCCCAAGGCGGTCGAATGCCTGGTCAAGGACCGCGACGAACTGCTGACCTTCTACGACTTCCCCGCCCAGCACTGGCAGAGCATCAGGACGTCAAATCCCATCGAGAGCGCGTTCGCCACCATCCGCCACCGCACGAAACGCACCAAGGGATGCCTGAGCCGGGACGGGATGCTCCACATGATGTTCAAGCTCGGCCAATGCGCTGAGAAAAGCTGGCGCAAGCTGCGCGGCTTCGCTCATCTCGCAGACGTCATCGAAGGCGTCGATTTCATCAACGGCATCAAGCCATCAACACAAGATCAGGCCGCCGCTTGATGACCGCCCAAACACCAGATTTGACAATAGCTCGTCACAGAAACGGCGTAACCGCCCGATTTGAACCGCCTGCTCGTGTGTCCTGGAGATTGCTAAGAGACGTCCATAAAGACGTCTTTAATGACGTCTCCTACAGGGAGGGAGGCAGCTGTGCGGGGCGAAATTCTTGGCTTGGAGCGTCGGCGCCGCTGGAGTGACGACGAGAAGTTGGCGATTGTGCTTTCGGTCGGGGTGAACGGCGCGACCGTGTCGCAGGTCGCACAGCGCCACGAGATCAGGCGGCAGCAGATCTATGCCTGGCGATACGAGCTGAGGAGGAAGGGGCTTCTGACGCCAGACGACGCGACGCTATTCCTGCCCGTCGATATTACGTCGCCGCCGGAACCGCCGGAAGCGTGCGCCCCTGAAGCGAGCTTGGCGTTGATTGAGGTGGTTCTGCGCAATGGTCGCAGCTTGCGGGTCGATGCCCATGTGGATGCGGCGGTGCTGACCCGTTTGATCCAGGCGGTGGAGGCGGCATGATCGGCCCGGGCACCGGCATTCGCGTTTACCTGGCCTGCGGTCACACTGATATGCGCAAAGGTATCGCGGGGCTTTCAGCGATCGCGCAGGATGTCTTGAGGCAGCGGCCATCGAACGGTGCCGTGTTCGCGTTTCGAGGGCGCCGCGGCGACAGGGTGAAGCTTCTGTATTGGGATGGCCAGGGCTTTTGCCTGTATTACAAAGTCCTGGAGAAGGGTCGTTTCCCATGGCCTGCGGCGACGGATGGCAGCGTGCGTCTGACCGCCGCTCAATTGGCCATGCTCTGGGAGGGGATCGACTGGCGCAGGCCGGATTGGGGCGCGCCACCAGCCCGGACGGGCTGATTTATCTCTCTGGAATTGTTTGTTTTTATGGCGTCCGATCTGGGAGAATGGTATCCACCACCATGTCCGTAGAAGCCACGCCTCTCCCCAATGATCCCGCCGTTCTGAAGGCGATGATCGCCGCGTTGCAGGCGGAAAACCAAAAGATGTCCGCCAGTTTGCGGGCGCATGATCTGCTGGTTCAGGCGCTGCGCGTCCGGATTGCCAGATTGCAGAAGCAGAAATTCGGCTCCAGTTCGGAAAAGATCGAGCGGGAGATCGAGCAACTGGAACTGGCGCTGGAGGACCTGCAGGTTGCGCTCGCCGAGGCGGATGAACTGCCGCCGGAGGGCGATGATGAGCCGGAGACGGACAACCAGACCCCGGAACCAGCCGAACCGCGGGAGTCGAGGCGCCGCCGTCCGAAGGTGTCGCAGGACACGCCGCGCGAACGCCGCGAGCTTGACCCCGGCGACAGTTGCCCGGATTGCGGGGGCGATCTGCGTGTGGTCGGGGAGGATGTCAGCGAGCTGATCGACATGATTGCAGCCCAGCTGAAGGTCATCGAGATCGCGCGTATCAAGAAATCCTGCCGGCGCTGCGAGCGTATGGTTCAAAGCCCGGCACCCAGCCGTCCGATCCCACGGAGCATGGCGGGCCCGAACCTTCTGGCTTATGTGCTGACCTCGAAGTTCGACGACCACGTGCCGTTGTATCGTCAGAACGAGATCTTCGCCCGCATGGGGGCAGACATCCCTGACACGACCCTGGTCGACTGGTGCGGCGGGGCAATGAAGACGCTGGCGCCGCTGATCGAGAAGATCGAGGCCGAGATCATGGCCAGCAATCTTCTGCACGCAGATGACACGCCCATCCGGGTTCTCGATCGCGGCCGCCGCGACAAGGGGCTCGGAAAGGGCGTCAAGAAAGGCCGGATCTGGGCCTATGTCCGGGATCAGCGCCCATGGGCGGGCACGGCCCCGCCGGGTGCGGTCTATCACTTTGCCCCGGACTGGAAGGAAGAGCATGTCCTCGCCCATCTTAGCGAGACCAGCGGCATTCTCCAGGCTGATGGCTACAAGGGGTATGCCAAGCTCTATGCCGCGGACCTGGACGGCAAGAGCCAGTTCCGGGAGGCCGCGTGCTGGGCGCATCTTCGCCGCGACTTTCACGATGTCTGGACCGCGACGAAATCCGCAATCGCGCGCGAGGCGCTCGACCGTATCGGCAAGCTCTACGACATCGAACGGGAAATCAGCGGCAAGCCTGCCGAACTGCGGCTGGCCGTGCGCCAAAAGGAAAGCAAGCCCAAGGTTGATGCGTTCCGGGACTGGGCCGAAAGGCAGCTCACCCGTATTCCCGGTAAGAGTGATCTGGCCAAGGCGTTCCGCTACGGGCTGAGCCGCTGGGCTTCATTCACGCTGTTTCTGGAGGACGGGCGCGTGGCCATCGACAACAATCCCGCCGAGCGCGCGCTGCGGCCCATTGGCGTTGGCAGGCGGAACTGGCTATTCGCGGGTTCGGATACCGGCGGTGAAACGCTCGCCCGCGCCATGACCGTCATCGAGACGGCAAAGATGAACGGCCTCGATCCGCAGGCCTACCTCGCAGATGTCTTGGACCGTATCCACGATCACATGGTCAACCGGCTGGCCGAATTACTCCCTTGGAACTGGAAGCCGGCAGATCAGAAACGCAGCGAGGCTGCGTGATGGCAGCGACGACCTACGTCTGCTCCATCGCCCATGTCGCCAGCCTGCTGGGCGAGGATCCTGGACTTCTCGAGGCCATCGTCAGCAACGACGACAACCTCTCCTACGGCAACATCGTCAGCGTCCACATCGGACGGGACGACTACATTACGGCGCTGACCGACGAGGGCATCGACGAATTGCGCGACATGCTGGCATCAGCACGAGTGTCCGTTGAGGCATGGCACAGCTTCCTCGAAGACTTCGTCGCTGAGCCCGACATCATCGCCCGCGTCAACAATCAACCGCTGCGGTAAAAATCGGGCGCTTACGAAACGGCTGTACCCGTAGCCATCAGGATGGGCCGCGCGGTACTCTTCCCACAGCAAGCGAAGCGTCACGCCTTTGCGCCGCAATTCCCGGTGGACGTATGCCCAGTCTGGCTGAAAGGCGCGCCGCGCCGCCTCCCGGGCAGTGCGCGGATAGAGGAGCCGTTCAAGCTCGCTGTCCGACATCTCCGCTGGCAGCGGCCAGCTTAAGCCTGCCTCATGGGCGCGATCCAGATACCCTTGCAGCGTGGTGCGGCCGATCGCCAAGCTCGACGCCATCTGGCGGGTCGATAAACCCTCGGCTGAAAGTCGCAGTACGTCTCGTATCTTCCGCATCGGCAATCTCTTCATCGGGCTTCCTTCGGTCGGGGAAAACCGAAAGGTAGCGAGTTGAAAGATGCCTCGCAGCAGGGCGTCAGAAGGGTGGCCGGATGTTCCGGAATCAGTGGCCGGATAAAATCGGAATCAGTGGCCGGATGTTTTTGGAATGGGTGGCCGGATCACACTGGAATACGCAGACGTGCATAAATCGAGAATTATGCGCACCCGATGCGGCTAAATGATTTCAATGGCTTGGTGTGTGCAAGACTCACATGCTGAAACATATTCGTCATGAAACCCAAGAGTTTGCTTTCTGTTTAGAAGTGATGCATGTCGGACCCTTCCAGGGGTGACAAGCGTCACGCCAGCCTGAAAGAGTCCGGTATCGACGATCTAACGATTCAAATGTCAAAGTATCTCGATATCGCCAACTTCGGTTCCGCGAATAATTTTGATATCAGCACTGGAGTAACCACCCAGCAGGGCGACGTTGCCATGAACGCTATAGTCGCCGGTTCTAATGATTAGCTTTGCAACATTTCTGATCGCATACATGTTGGGGCGGTATTTGGTCGTCGTCACGCGATGCTCTCCGAATATCTCAACCACGGCCGTATACTTTTCGGGATTGATTTCGACCATTTCTTCCGCCACGAGCGCTCTTTCGATGTCGCCGTTATCTCGCAATAGTGGCAGAATCTGCTCAAGCGACACGAGTCCCGGGGCTACACCAAGGTCCAGTACTGGCACGCCGATATCGTCCGGGATTTGTCCGCCCGCATCAGCAACATAAATGATCTCGCCGTGGCGGAGCGATGCCAAAGCTGCTGCAATTGTGCCGTGGAGAATTCTGTCGTCCTTACCGTACTGCATTCTTTTTTCCTTCTTTCGTTTCTTAAACTGACTAGATGAGTTCTTTGAAGTATCCTGATCGTGTGGGAGCCTAGTCACGCGCATAGTCGGCAGCCGACTTCATGACTGTGTCACGTTCGCCCTCAGATATTCGATAACTTCCGCGGCAATCGAATCGTGCATCTTGTCGTTGATGATGTCGTGATGACCGTCCGGAACATTGATGAAGCGAGCATTTTTCAGCCGGCCCGCATAAGCGGCGTTGAACTGAGGCGGCGCAATTGTGTCCTCGGTCCCATTGATGAGGAGTATCGGTAGCGAAACGTCTACCAGAGCCACTTCAATTTCGCGCCTCACGTCTTCAGTCGCTTTTCGCCGTTCAATTATCCTTTCCGGCGGCGCCACAAACCCGTAAGGATCCTCGCTCAGCAATTTCAAATAGTCCGGGTCCTTCGTAACGATTGTATCCGGCGGAATGTCATAGGTTGAGTCTGTCAGGACCGTCCCCGTCAGGACGAGGCCCTGAATAACATCTGCCAGTGCGTCACGACATGTCAGCAGCGCTGCGGTTGTCCCTCCCAACGAATGACCCATGAGAAACAAAGGCGTGTCGTCGGTCTGGCTGTCCGCGAAGGACAACAGTCTACGCGCCGCCGCCAACAGAGGTTCGAAGGACTGAACCCGCCCGCGTTCGCCATCGGATCGCCCATGTCCAGGTTGGTCAAGCGCCCAGACATGAAAGTCGGCCGCATTCAACTTCGCGAAAAAGCGTTCGTAGTGCCCGGTGTTTTCGCCAAAACCATGCAGGAAAACGAGATGTGCAGTCGGGTTTTTGACAGGCCAGGAAGAGTGGTAGACGCTGCCGAATTCAGTATCAAAGGTTGCCATGTGCTGACGCCTTTCGTGTCGGTACTGCAATGTCGATATCAGTGGCCCTGATGCACGGTTCGAAAGTGGCCGTGTCCCAGTCCGGCAGAACCGCGACTTGATCTCTCATTTTCTCCCACCGGTCGTGTTCAAGCTTGATATTGAAGTTCATCCCGAACTCGTCCCACATCCGTTCCGCCAGAGCAGGAGGCAAGTTCATGTCATTTTCCAGATAGGACAGGACCACGCTTCTGTTCTCCTCGTCGACTACGAAAGCGTATGTTTCCGTCAGGGCACTGCAAAAAGCCTCGGCAGTCTGGGGACTCTGTTCGACGAACGCCGCATTCGCGGAAAAAACCGAAAACAGGAAATCGGTTCCATAAACGTCGCTCTTCACCGATTTGTTATCAACTAGCGGAATCGCTGCGTCAGAGTCGATCAGTTGATCGCTGGGCGGAATGACCACAAGGAAATCGACCTGATTGTTCATGATTGCGCCCGCAGCGCCCACTCCGGTGCCGACCGAGACATATTCAACTGAGGAAATCGGATCGAGCCCGGCATCGCTCAGGACCTTTGAAACCAGCCGTTCTGTGGCGCCGCCGCGCGCCACGACGCCGATGCGCTTGCCCTCGAAATCCCGTATGTTCTCAGGATACGGGGAGTAGAAGTGCGGCAAGGGAATGTTCGAACTGGCCACGATGGAATAGTCGATATCGTAATTGGACGAAAGAACGATGAGTGGCGCGCCGCGGCTGATGGCGGAAAATACCAGGCCCGCACTCACATGGGTCACATCCGCTTTGTACTCCAGGACGTCCGCAAGCATCGTCGCGCCGCCTGGCCAAGCCCGAAAATCCAGCTCAAGCCCATGTTCTCTCATGATGCCGAGATCCTGACCAATCTTGGGCAGAAGGCCATCGAGCGTGTCGATCGAGGTCGAGATCCGGACGGTGACCATGGTCTCTGATTGCGCCGTGGCGCCGGTGGTGCCGGAGATCCCGAGGACGGACACAAGCATAGGCACTATCAGAACTTGCTTGGCTTTATTGATAAGGTCAGTGTCCATTCCGCATTCCAGTTATCGTGTTTTCGGGACTCAAAGCGTCTCTGGCGCCGGGTTGACTGGGTCCAGTGCTCGTGCACGCCCTCGTGAGGAGGGCCGGCCGTTAATCATGCGCGAGTATCTTGCGAATCTCGTTGAAGATCGCGCGGGATTCCGGATCGGCCGAAATTTCGAACAGGTCTCGCGGCCGGTCGAAGGTAACCTGGAATTCCTCGACCACTTTCCCATCATGGAATGCCACGATCCGGTCCGCGAGCATGATAGCCTCGTTGATATCGTGCGTAACGAATACGATCGTGCGCTTATCCTGCTCCCAGGTTCGGAGAAACTCTTCCTGAAGCGATTCCCGCGTCTGCGCATCAAGTGCTGCGAAGGGTTCGTCCATCAACAAGAGGCGGGGGTGCAGTGCCCAAGTTCTGGCGAGAGCCACCCGTTGCCTTTGCCCTTGGGATAATTGCTGCGGATAGTTTTCCATGAGATGCCCCAAACGCACCATTTCGAGGTTCTGTCGCGCCGTGGCCTTGCGGGTCTTTTCGTCGACGCCTCGAATTTCCATTCCGAATTCGACGTTACCCAATGCGGTGCGCCATGGAAGCAGTGCATCGCGTGCGAACATGTACCCCATGTCATCCAGAGCCGATTTTGGCGGTTTTCCGAGAACGGTAATCTGGCCTAAACTCGGTTTGGCCAACCCGGAGATGACATTAAGCGCGGTCGTTTTGCCACACCCGCTCTGGCCCACGAAGACCACTAGTTCACCCTCGCGGATACGCAGGTCAACGTTGTCCAAGGCCTTGATGACGCTGCCATCCAGACGACGGTACTCCACGGACACCGACTGAAACTCTGCGGCAAGTTCGGCCGAAAAGTTGGCCGTTGTCACGACATTGTCGGATGTTTTTGGCTTGGTGTCGATCATTTCATTATCCTGCGCGGTGTTTCAGAATTTTCTTTTCCAGCATTGCCATCAAGACGTTGATGAGTGAGGCCACTACAGCTAGGACGATGACCACAGCATAGACCCCTTCCAGGGCAAAAATTCCAGCGTACCAGGCGACGAGTTGGCCAAGGCCGATTTCAGAAGCGAGAATTTCCGATGTGGTCACGCCAAGAAGGGAATAGATCACGCCCAGTCGCAGTCCGCCAAATATCGACGGTACAGCACTGGGGAGAAGGATCTTCATGAACATCTGTCGTTTGTTGATGTTCATGGCCCGTGCCATCGTGAGGATATCGTTGTCAATGGTCCGGATTCCGGCTCGCGCACTGACGATCAGGATGAAGACAACAACCGAGAAAGCGAGCGCGATCTTTGCCGATTGGTCGATGCCGAAAAGCAAAATGAATACGGGGGCAAAGGCGATCCTTGGCATTGCATTGATCGCGCTCAGATAGGGGTCGATGAGTGCTTCGATTTTTGGGAAAAGCCCCAAGCCGATTCCGATAACGATACCGACAGCACTGGCCAGGATGAACGCGATCACAGTTGCTTCCAGTGTTGAATACAGGGCGGGTAGAAGCGTTCCGTCCAGCAATATCTTGACGAAGAAATCCCAGACTTCTTTCGGACTGCGCGCGATGAGCGGCTTCACCACGCCCATCTGATAAACTGCTTGCCAGAACGCCAGGAATGCAAGGCCCACGAGCACCTGGCCCATCAGCAGCTTAAGTCTAGCATTTCGCTTTAAGCGACGTTCCAGGGTTTGATACTCATCTGCCGAGAGCGCTACACTGGCCATGTCGTAAACTCCAGTTTGTTGGTCTGGGGAGAGCATAGGCAAAAAACAGACTGCTGTTTCCGAATGCGCTTGCCGCATGCCCTCCCCGACTCCTTTCCTTCAGGGAGGTTAGCGTGACGTGATATCGACGCAGGGCTGATAGACGGACGTTTGCCAATCAGGCACGAAATCCGTGAAGTTACTCATGTTGTTCCACCCCTCCTCGGTCAGTTCGAACCGGAAGTTCCCGGAATAGGTGTTCCACAATTGGGCGGCATCCTCCTGTTCGAGGTTCATCGCAGCGGAAAGGTAGCCAACGACTTCGTCTTGGTTGGCTGGTTCCTTCGCAAAGGCGAGGGTTTCTTGAATGCCTTCGCAGAAGGCTTGGGCCACATCGGGGCGCTCTTCCACAAAGTCCCTGTTCGCGGCAAAGACCGTAAAAAGATAATCCGGTGCATACACGTCGTTATGCGTCGACTCGATGTCGACCAGAAGGTTCATCTTTTCCGAATTGATGAGGAGATCGGTGGGCGGAATCACCACCATGGCGTCGACCTGGTCGTTTTCAAAGGCGCCCGCCGCGCCAACTCCCGTGCCCACGGAAACGTATGTCACATCCTTTTCGACATCCATACCGGCGTCGGAGAGCATCTTGCGCACCATGCGCTCGGTGGCGCCGCCACGACCAGCAATGCCAATACGGCGACCGGCCAGATCTTTGACGAGCTCAGGGTAGCCGGACTGCTGATTGGGCCAGTCGAGTCCAGCTTGACCGATGAAGGTGTAGTCGATGTCATAGTTTCCAGACAGGAACACAAAATCTGCGCCCTTCTCGATCGCCGGGAAATAGAGCGCCGTGCTGACGTGCGTGATATCTGCAGAGCCGCCCACAACCGCCGAGACCATCGCCGGTCCGTTTGCCCCGCGGATAAAGCTGAGGTTAAGGCCTTTGGCTTCCATGATGCCCAGATGCTCGCCGAGCTGCGGCAACATCGCATCCAGCGTGTCGATCGATGTTGAGATCGTGACCCGCTCCAGGTCAGCTGCACTCGCAGCACCTGCTCCGATAGCAAGGGCTGCAACCAAGGTGGTCAGTATAGTTGTCGACTTGATTTGGTGGATCGGCGAGGATCTTGTCATTTCTCTCTCCCTTTCCCCTCTCCCAAGGGGCTGTGGCTTTCTGTGATACGAATGGCGCAATAAGGCTGGATTTCATGTGGCCAATGCGGCATTCTCTCTTATGGGAACGATTTCATTTCTTCGCAGAAGCTTGCACAACCGATTCGCACCCAGTGTCCATGTTATACATTTATCTTTTTTTGTTGTCTACGTTTTTCACCGTGTTGTATATATCAGCGGTGCTATCCAAGATCCCGAGATATGAGATCTATGACATTCAATCCCATCTTCGTCAGAAATCAGTTCGTTCGAAAAAGGTTATTCTATCCTGGACCATCGGTTCACGCTATCGATCCGGACAAGCCTTGGGCAGCTATGGCTGAATCTGGTGTTTGGGCGGTTTGAAAGCTGGCGGTGCATCTGGTTGGTTTGATGTCGCCAAACAAACCACCAACCATCGAGGACGCACCACCATGAATGACGCTACCATCATCGAATTTGCCGGTCGAGACACCGTGTCGGACCCGCTGACGGATCTTCTGCGCAAGGGCGCGCGGGAGCTTCTGCAAACGGCGGTCGAGGCGGAGCTGGACGCTTTCCTGGCCGAATTTGCGAAACACCGCACCCCGGAGGGCCGGGCCGCGGTTGTTCGGAACGGACACCACCCCGAACGCGCCGTGCAGACCGGGATCGGCCCGGTCACGGTGCAGATCCCGAAGGTGCGCTCGAAGACGGGCGCGCCTGTGGCGTTCCGCTCGGCGCTGGTCCCGCCTACGTCCGCAAGGCGAAGTCGATCGAGGCGGCGCTGCCCTGGCTGTACCTCAAGGGCATCTCTACGGGCGAGATGGGCGCAGCACTCAAGGCGCTCCTGGGCCCGGACGCGACCGGCTTCTCGGCCAAGACAGTGGCGCGGCTGAAGGCGCAATGGGCGGAGGAGTACGACGCCTGGCGCAAGGCCGATCTTGGCCGTGATGAATGGGTCTATGTCTGGGCCGACGGGATCTACAGCGGCTTGCGCGGCACAGATGACCGGCTCTGCGCCCTGGTCGTGATCGGCGTCAATGCGCGCGGCGAGAAGCATTTCCTGGCCATCGAGGACGGCGTGCGGGAAAGCACCCAAAGCTGGCGCGAGGTCCTGCTGGGGCTCAAAAGCCGCGGCCTCAACGCTCCGAAACTGGCGGTCGGCGACGGGGCCATGGGATTTTGGGCGGCTCTTGAGGAAGTCTATCCCTCCACCCGGCAACAGCGCTGCTGGGTGCATAAGACGGGCAACGTTCTGAACTATCTGCCAAAGCGCAGTCAGCCCAAGGCAAAGAAGGCGCTGCACGACATCTGGCAGGCCGAGACCCGTGAAGATGCCCGCAAGGAGTTTGACTTGTTCGTCGGCACCTACGAAGCGAAATACCCCAAGGCGGTCGAATGCCTGGTCAAGGACCGCGACGAACTGCTGACCTTCTACGACTTCCCCCGCCCAGCACTGGCAGAGCATCAGGACGTCAAATCCCATCGAGAGCGCGTTCGCCACCATCCGCCACCGCACGAAACGCACCAAGGGATGCCTGAGCCGGGACGGGATGCTCCACATGATGTTCAAGCTCGGCCAATGCGCTGAGAAAAGCTGGCGCAAGCTGCGCGGCTTCGCTCATCTCGCAGACGTCATCGAAGGCGTCGATTTCATCAACGGCATCAAGCCATCAACACAAGATCAGGCCGCCGCTTGATGACCGCCCAAACACCAGATTTGACAATAGCTCAGCCTTGGGCCATACCATGCTCTCCGGTGACTACACCGCTCTTGCGCTCTACCGCCAAAAAACTGGACCTTTTTGCCCCGGTTGTGAGGAAAGGTTTCCGTTTGGTGAATAAAGGTCAGCAAATCGGGTCCGCAGTTCAGCCTTTTGCACCTTGCCCATGGCGTTGCGCGGCAAGGAATCCACGACAATCGCTGCCCTCGGCTGCTTGTAGCGGGCAAGTTTTTCGGAAAGCGCATGGAAAAGTCTGTCCTTTTCAAGAGCGGCTCCAGGCTGCAGCACCACCACCGCCGTCACGTACTCGCCGAAATCCGGGTGGGGCACACCGATAACTGCTGACTCGGCGATCTCGGGAAGCTCGTCGATGGCTGTTTCGACTTCCTTGGGATAGACGTTGTACCCTCCACTAATCACTAGGTCCTTGTCACGGCCGACGATGTGCAGGTAGCCGTCGGTGTCGACAAAGCCGAGATCGCCGGTGACGAAGAACCCGTCAGACCGAAATTCTGCGGCTGTTTTCTCCGGCATCCGCCAGTAGCCTTGGAACACGTTTGGCCCCCGGACCTCGATCACACCGGTTTCACCAGAGGCAACAAGCGCGCGCGTCTCGCGGTCGGTGATCCTGATCTCCACATCTGTCAGTGGAAACCCCACGGCCCCGGTTCGGCGCTCCCCATCGTAGGGGTTCGAAGCAATCATGCAGGTTTCTGTCATACCGTAGCGCTCGAGGATCACGTGGCCGGTCCGTACAAAAAAATTGCGTGTGCACGTCCTGGAGCAAAGGCGCAGAACCCGACACGAAGAGTCGCATTGACCGGGTCGCGTCGCGGTCGAGTCGAGGCGAAGACAGAAGGCGGGTATAGAAGGTCGGCACGCCCATGAGCACAGTGGCATTAGCCATCTCGTCGATGACCTGGTCGACGTTGAAGCCGGTCAGAAAGATCATCGTGGCGCCTGCCGTGAGTGCCATGTTGCAGGCCACAAAGAGGCCATGGGTGTGAAATATCGGCAGCGCGTGAATAAGCCTGTCGGTGCTGTCGAAGCGCCAGGCCACGTTGAGGGCCATTGTGTTTGAAACCAGGTTTCCGTGGGTGAGCACCGCGCCCTTGGACCTTCCGGTTGTTCCCGACGTGTATAGAATGGCGGCAGGATCAGTTGCCGACCGGCTGACCTGCGTGCGTGCCGGAGCAGCGCCAGCCACGCGATCCATCAATGTACCGTCTCCCTCCGCGCCAAGGCTTTCGACTGCCAGCGCAGGAGACGCGTATCGTGAGTTCTGGTCGAGCATGCGGGGGGAGCAGACAAATAGCCTTGGCTCCGCATCGCCCAAGAAATAGTCGATTTCGGCGCCGGTGTAGCTCGTGTTGAGCGGCAGGAACAAAGCCCCCGTCCGCAGACAGGCAAGATATAACAGGACCGCTTCGGCGCTCTTGTCCACTTGTACAGCAACCCGGTCACCCGGAGATACGCCCAGATCCAGAAGCACCGTGGCAAACCGGAGAGCCAGATCCTGCGCCTCGCCATAGGTGATCTGCGACTGCCCCGGCCGCTCGAACAGCACCTTGAACTCATGCTTGCGGCAACAGAGGTCGAACATTTCCGGGATTGTACGGCTCATTTCAATATCTCGCTTCAGATGGAGTATGGGTGTGACGGATCGATCAGGCAGCTGCGCCCCCGATGGCTCCGCAAGGCGCGCCGCATGGAGGGGCCGCAGGCGATGCTGCCTTCGTTCGCGAAGGACTCGTGTCGGGATTCGATCTCGTCCAGCTCGTAGAGGTAGTTGATCATCACGCCGTGTGCGCGCTCCAGCGCGCCTTTCGCCAAGTCCGCAGGCCAATTGACCCGATACGCCGAGGCGCCGTTGCCCAGATGAAAGCGCGCCACCGGATCCACGGGCGCGCCGGCCGCGGTCTTGCCATGGACAACGTATCGCGCCGCCCAATACTGGACCTGGGGCTCAAGACCCTCGCACAGGGCCGCGTCGTTTTGCCATGCTCCGGCGGCCAATTGCGCGGCCAGTTCCTGCGCTCCAGTGTCGTCCTGGGTGTTGAGCCAGCCGGCAAATCCGGGAGCCGGCGACAAGGTCACAAAGGTCCGAATGTCTGTCAATTCCTGCGAAAGGTTGCTAACCACCTGCTTGATGAGAAAATTGCCAAACGACACACCCTTGAGGCCCGGCTGGCAATTGCTGATCGAATAGAAAACCGCCGTATCGGGGGCGTCGCTGGAAGCGGAGCTGTCGAGGGACAACAGCGGCATGATGGCGTCCGGAATTCCTTTGCACAGCGCTACCTCGACAAAGATAAGTGGCTCATCGCCGGTCGCGGGATGGAAGAAGCCGTAACAGCGGCGGTCGAACGGCTCGAGACGGCGTCGAAGATCGTTCCAGTCCCTGATTTGATGTACGGCCTCGTAGGCGACGATCTTTTTCCAGGATCGCAGCCGGTGAGTTCCAGTCGATCCGGCGCATCACCAGGAAGCCGCGGTTGAACCAGGACGTGAGCAGATGACAGAA
Source organism: Leisingera thetidis (assembly GCF_025857195.1). Classification (NCBI taxonomy): domain Bacteria; kingdom Pseudomonadati; phylum Pseudomonadota; class Alphaproteobacteria; order Rhodobacterales; family Roseobacteraceae; genus Leisingera; species Leisingera thetidis. The sequence continues at coordinate 76,535 of NZ_CP109793.1, forward strand.
ATCGCTATCCAATGGCGCCAGATCTGGCTCTGAGCGCATCATCCGGAGCAGGTCCTGACGCATCCTGACCAATTGGATTGTGCCGCCGGGCGGGTGGTTGAGCATGCGCAGCAACTCCTGCCGCCTAGGCTCCACGGCTCTGAACAAGTCTACCAGTGCGGTTTCCGATTGGCCAGCCTCCCCAGGTCAAGTACGCGACCTTCAGAGCATCTGGGTCGGCGCTGTATTCGTCCAGAAGCAGCCGAAAGAAACGCGATTTGGCGGCGTCGTCGAGTTCGGCATAGGCTGCGAGCGCTTGGCCGGCCACGGCCATCCGCGATGCTTCGCCGCCCGGCAGCATCAGTTGCGCACAACCGTTGACAAGCCTGGTTTCGGCTGTTTGCGTCGACGTTTGCTTGGCTATCTTCAGGCCCATACGATCTGCGATGCTTTGGAAAAGGTCGCTCAGCAATGCGATGTTGGAACCCGTCATGACCTCTGTCTCCCGATGGCTTCTGCGTCTTATACACCCGAAAGACTATGTTGTATATAACAAAAACGGTTCTGGATTTTTCACCCAGGACCTTCTATGTTCTTTGAAAAGATTGAAAGGAGCATTGCGATTGGTACGCAAGTCGAACACGGCTCACATCCGGGAAACGCTTGAGAACGCCATCATCAATGGCCAGTACTCGCCCGGGGCTCGCCTAGACCCGGAACGGCTGGCTCGCGAGTTCAATTGTTCCCGCACACCAATTCGCGATGCGCTTCAGCAACTTGAAGCTTCGGGCCTGGTCCGCATCCACTCCAAGCAAGGTACCTTTGTCGCTGAATGGAGCATGGAAGAGCTGACCGAACGGTTCGAAGCAATGGCAGAATTGGAAGCGACCTGCGCGCGCCTCGCCGCCCGGCGAATTACAAACGAGGAACTGGCGGAACTTGAAGAAAAGCACGAAGCCACCCGCCAACTGGCAGAGGAAGAGCGCTTCGACGAATACTATGTTGCCAACTCGGCATTTCATCGCTGCATCTACAGAGCGTCTCATAATGCCTTTCTTGCGCAAGAGGCCATGCGCCTGCATTCGATGCTTCAACCCTATCGCCGAATACAGCTGCAAGTCCGCAACCGGGTAAAGCGGTCATTCAAGGAACACGATGCAGTCGTTGCCGCAATTCGCAACGGCGACGACAAGGCTGCAGATAAGGCAATGCGGGATCATGTTCTGATACAAGGCGACCGATTTCACGATCTGCTTGCGGCGCTGAGGGTGGAAGCAGCACAGTGAAAGACAAGGTGCCTTGCTGGTCGCGTCAATATACTTGCACCGTTGTTTGCACAAAGTGATCTGAAGCTTGATTTCCCTCCAGCTTTCGGGGAAATCCGTCGGTTGATCTCTCGCCTCATGCGACCCTGGTTTCCAGTGTCGGTTTCATTGCGAATTGGCTTTGATGCTGTAACCGCCCCCCGACGGCATCGGTGTGCCAAGGTGGGATCGCAACAATCCATATTGGGAGGCGGTCATGTCGGAGATTATCACGGTCGGACTGGATCTGGCGAAGAATGTGTTCCAGGTCCATGGTGCTGACAGCAAAGGCAGTGCTGTTTTACGCAAGAAGCTCAGAAGGGCCCAAGTGCTTGAATTCTTCGCTAAGTTGCCGCCCTGCGTGGTGGCGATGGAGGCCTGCGGGGGCGCGCATTTCTGGGGTCGGGAGCTGGCCAAGCTCGGTCACGACATCAAACTCATCCCGCCCGCCTATGTGAAGCCCTTCATCAAGCGGCAAAAAAATGACGTGGCGGACGCTGAGGCTATCTGCGAGGCGGCGCAGAGACCGAATATGCGCTTCGTGCCGGTGAAGAGCGAGGAAACGCAAGGGGCGGCCAGCGTCTTCCGCGTCCGAGAATTGCTCATCCGGCAGCGCACCTAGGCCATCAACGCGCTCCGCGGACACCTCACCGAGTACGGCTGGGTCGTGCCACAGGGTGCGACGAATGCCCGGCGCCTGGTCGCCCTTGTCGCAGACGAGGCCTCAGGCCTGCCCGCCACGGCGCGGGCCTCCCTGACGGTCCTGACTGCAACGCTTGCCCAGCTCGACAGTCAGATCGAGACCTTGGATGCCGAGATCGACCGGCGAGCCAAGACGGATGAGGTTGCCCGGCGCCTGATGACGATCCCCGGCATCGGCCCGTTGATCGCCACGGCCATCGCCACTCTGGCTCCGCCGCCGGAAGCTTTCCGGAGGGGACGAGACTTCGCGGCATGGCTCGGCCTCACGCCGCGGCAGCACTCGACAGGCGGCAAGCAGAGGCTCGGCGCCACGACAAAGATGGGCGAGCGCTCTTTGCGCCGGTTGCTGATCATCGGGGCCAACAGCGTTATCATCAAGCGGCATTGCCACGCTTCGGCTCGTCCGGGAACGTGGTTGGCGGGAATGCTGGAGCGGAAGCCGACGATGCTGGTCCGGGTCGCCCTCGCCAACAAAATGGCGCGGATCGTCTGGGCGCTGATGAAGAGCGGTGATATCTACCGGGCTCCGGCCATGGCGGCGTAAGGTCCGCCAGCGGTCGCGAGGTCGTCGGAGCGGAGGAGGGCTGAGAGCAGCTTGGCGCAACGGTCGTGAGACGGGGTCGGAAGAACCAGAGTGCAACAGAGTGCCATCGAGCACGCGGCTTTGATTTGGTTCCGACCCGCGAACACCATGCGGGCCCGCGGCATGACGATGGCCGCATCACGAGGCCGGATACATGTCAGCACCCGACACCGCGCCAAATTGCTCCAAAACCCTCTTGCGCAAGGGGCGGTTATACATGTTGCGCAAATAGCGTGAAGCCCGGACTTCCCCTTTCCCCAGACGCATTTATCCCATGGGCTCTGTGACAGGTATGCCAAGCGCGGTGTAGCCGTTCAGCACGGCGGCGCGGATCTGGAGTTCGGCGACCTGGCGATCGAAGTCTCGTGCCATGAGGCTCTGCCCCAGCAGCTTCACGCAATGCATCTTCGTCTCGGCGCGGCTTCGGCGGTGGTATCCGCTCCACTTTCGCCAGATTGCGCGGCCGAGGTATTTTGTTGCGCGCAGTGCTTCGTTCCGTGCGATGGCGCCCCCAGTTGACGGCTTCCACGGCTTGGCATTCCTGCGGGGCGGAATGACGGCATGGGCGCCCCGATCGGCGACGGCGTCATGACATTTGCGCGTGTCATACGCCCCGTCTGCGGTGACCGAGCCGATCTCCACATCAGCCGGGATCTGGCTGAGCAGTTCGGGCAGCATGGGCGCGTCGCCGACATTGCTACCGGTGATCTCGATGGCCCGGATCTCCAGCGTTTGCTCATCGACGCCGATGTGGATCTTGCGCCACAAACGGCGTTTCGGGCCACCATGCTTGCGGGCGTGCCATTCGCCTTCGCCCTCTGCCTTGATGCCGGTACTGTCGATCAGTAGGTGCAGCGGGCCCTTGGAGCCCCGATATGGGATGTTGACGGCGAGGGTCTTTTGTCGGCGGCTGAGCGTGCTAAAGTCGGGCACCGACCAGTCGAGGCCGACCAAGCGCAACAGGCTCTCGACGAACCCGGTCGTCTGCCGCAGCGCCATGCCGAACAGCACCTTCATGGAGAGGCAGGTCTGGATGGCGGCATCGCTATACTGCGGCTGCCTGCCTCGCTTACCGGTGGGTGTCGGCACCCACGCCATGTCCGGATCGAACCAGATCGTCAGGGAGCCACGCTGCTTCAGCGCTTCGTTGTAGGCCGGCCAGTTCTTAGTCTTGTAGCTCGGCGGGATGGGTCTGTTCATGATGACCAGCTACCATGCTGGATTCACAAGATGAATCCCCCCCCCCCGGCATTTACGCAACAAAGCCTTGCGAATTTCTGCGACGTGAGATTGCCCAAGGACAAATGGCTGTCCTTCGAGACATCCAAACCGATGAAAAGTTCGATATTCTCGACCATGGTTCGTCCTCCTGGCTTGAAGCTCTGCTCTCCGAGGAACCCTCGTTGAAAGCCGCCAGTGTAGGGCTCCCCCCCGTCACGGGCAGCCGCAAAAGGACATACGGTCTTACATTGCAGACCCACGTTGGTACATTGATGCCGCCGTGGGGCGGTCGCATCATCAGAGCCCATTACGCGCTATCCAGCTCCACCAGCAGGTCCTTTGCGTCGATCTGGCCACCCGGCTGGACGTGGACGGCCTTGACCGTTGCGTCGCGCTCGGCGTGGATGCCGGTTTCCATCTTCATCGCCTCGATGGTCAGCAGCATGTCGCCTTCCTTGACCACCTGACCGGCGCTGACGGCGACCGTGGCCACGACGCCCGGCATCGGCGCGCCCACGTGGTTCGCGTTGCCCGCTTCCGCCTTGGGCCGCTGGATGGTCGAGGCTTTGACCAGCCGGTTCGGCACCCGGATCACCCGCGGCTGGCCGTTCAGTTCGAAGAACACCTTGACCTCGCCGCTCTCGTCGGTCTCGCCGATGGCCTGGCAACGGATTTCAAGCGTCTTGCCGGGGTCGATCTCGGCGGTGATCTCCTCGCCCGGCTCCATGCCGTAGAAGAACGTCCGCGTCGGCAGGGTGCGCACCGGGCCATAGGTCCGGTGACGGCCCATGTAGTCGAGGAAGACCTTGGGATACATCAGATAGCCGTTCAGGTCCTCGTCATCGACCTGCTTGCCATCAAGCTGCCTGGACAGCTCGGTGCGGGTCGCTTCCAGATCGACGGCGGGCAGGTGCTTGCCGGGGCGCTCGGTGTTGGGCGCCTCGTCCTTCAGCACCTTGCGGATGATCTTGTCGGGGAAACCGCCCGGCGGCTGGCCCAGATTGCCGCGCATCATGTCGATGACCGAGTCGGGGAAGGCCACGTCGGCATTCGGATCCTCGACCTGCTCGCGGGTCAGACCCTGGCTCACCATCATCAGCGCCATGTCGCCCACCACCTTCGAAGACGGCGTGACCTTGACGATGTCGCCGAACATCCGGTTCACGTCGGCATACATCTGCGCCACCTCGTGCCAGCGTTCCTCCAGCCCCAGTGAACGCGCCTGCGCCTTGAGGTTGGTGAACTGCCCGCCCGGCATCTCGTGCAGATAGACCTCCGACGCCGGGGCCTGAAGGCCGCTCTCAAACGCCGCGTATTGCCCGCGCACCGCCTCGAAATAGTCGGAGATCTCGCGGATCGCCTTGATGTCGAGCCCGGTGTCGCGGTCGGTGTGGCGCAGCGCCTCAACCACGGTGCCCAGCGTCGCCTGCGACGTGTTACCCGAGAAGCTGTCCATCGCGCAATCCACCGCGTCCACGCCCGCCTCTGAAGCGGCGAGGATGGTGGCGCAGGCCACGCCGGCGGTGTCATGGGTGTGGAAGTGGATGGGCAGGCCCACCTCTTCCTTCAGCGCCCGGATCAGCACCTTGGCGGCGGCCGGCTTCAACAGGCCCGCCATGTCCTTGAGGCCGAGGATGTGGGGAGCCTGCGTCGCGCAACTCCTTGGCCGTGTTGACATAGTATTTCAGGTCGTACTTGGCCCGGTCCGGGTCCATGATGTCGCCGGTATAGCAGACGGTGCCTTCGCAGATCTTGTTGTTCTCGATCACCGCATCCATCGCCACTCGCATATTCTCGACCCAGTTGAGCGAGTCGAAGACGCGGAACACGTCGATGCCGGTCGCCGCCTGGCGCACGAATTCCCGCACCACGTTGTCGGGATAGTTGGTGTAGCCTACCCCGTTGCTGCCCCTCAGCAGCATCTGCGTCATCAGGTTGGGCATCGCCTCGCGCAGGTCGCGCAGCCGCTGCCAGGGGCATTCCTGCAAGAAGCGATAGGCCACGTCGAAGGTCGCGCCGCCCCAGCATTCGACCGAGAACAGCTGCGGCAGGTTGGCGGCATAGGTCGGCGCCACCCGGATCATGTCGATCGAGCGCATCCGCGTCGCCAGCAGCGACTGGTGCCCGTCGCGCATGGTGGTGTCGGTGATCAGAAGCTGCCGCTGCGCCTTCATCCAGTCGGCGACCGCCTGCGGGCCCTTCTGCTCCAGCAGGTTGCGGGTGCCCATCTGCTGCTCGGCCTTCTTCGCCGGGGCTTGGGCTCTTTCAGATCGGCGCGGCGGCGGCCGGTCCTTGGTCTCGGGATGCCCGTTCACCGTGATGTCGGCGATATAGGTCAGAACCTTGCGCCGCGGTCGCGCCGCTTCTTGAAGGTGAACAGTTCGGGCGTCGTGTCGATGAACTTGGTGGTATATTCGTTCGACAGGAAGATCGGGTGTTTCAGCAGGTTGATGACGAAGTCGATGTTGGTGCTGACGCCCCGGATGCGGAACTCGCGCAGCGCGCGGTCCATGCGTGAAATCGCCTTTTCCGGCGTCGGCGCCCAGGCCGTCACTTTGGTCAGCAGCGAGTCGTAATACCGCGTGATCACCCCGCCCGCGTAAGCCGTGCCGCCGTCCAGACGGATGCCCATGCCGGTGGCCGAGCGATAGGCGGTGATGCGGCCATAATCGGGGATGAAGTTGTTTTGCGGGTCCTCGGTGGTGATCCGGGTTTGCAGAGCGTGGCCGTTGAGCTTGATATCGTCCTGCGACGCCATACCGGTGGCCTCGGCCAGCGTCTTGCCTTCGGCGATCAGGATCTGCGCCTGCACGATGTCGATGCCGGTCACTTCCTCGGTGACGGTGTGTTCGACCTGCACGCGGGGTTCACCTCGATGAAGTAGAACCTGCCCGTTTCCATATCCATCAGGAACTCGACCGTGCCCGCGCATTCATAATTCACATGGGCGCAGATGCGGCGGCCCAAGTCGCAGATCTCGGCGCGCTGCGCCTCGCTCAGATAGGGGGCAGGGGCGCGTTCCACGACCTTCTGGTTGCGGCGCTGGACCGAGCAGTCGCGTTCGTACAGGTGATAGATCTCGCCATGCTTGTCGCCCAGGATCTGCACCTCGACATGGCGGGCGCGGGTGATCATCTTTTCCAGATACCCCTCGCCGTTGCCGAACGCGGCCTCCGCCTCGCGGCGGCCTTCCAGCACCTTCTCCTCCAACTCGTCCTCGCACAGGATCGGCCGCATGCCGCGCCCGCCGCCGCCCCAGGACGCCTTGAGCATCAGCGGATAGCCTATCTCGGCCGCCTCCTTGCGGATGGCGTCCATGTCGTTGCCCAGCACCTCTGTCGCCGGGATCACCGGCACGTCGGCGGCAATCGCCACCTTGCGCGCGCTGGCCTTGTCGCCAAGCGCGCGCATGGTCTCGGCCTTGGGGCCGATGAAGGTGATGCCGTTCTTGACGCAGGCGTCCACGAATTTCGGGTTCTCGGACAGCAGGCCATAGCCCGGATGAATCGCATCCGCGCCGCAGTCCTTGGCGACCCGGATGATCTCGTCGATCGACAGATAGGCCGCGACCGGCCCCATGCCTTCGCCGATGCGATAAGCCTCATCCGCCTTGAAGCGGTGCAGGCCCAGCTTGTCCTCTTCGGCAAAGACGGCAACGGTGCGTTTGCCCATCTCGTTCGCGGCGCGCATCACCCGGATGGCAATCTCTCCGCGGTTCGCGATCAGGATCTTCTTGAATTCGGTCATGCCTGCGCTCGGACCTCTTCAGCACTTAATTGCAAAACCTGTTGGACAAGCCACTCGAGGGCAATCGCCAACCCGCCGTCGTCGCAGGACGGCGCAACGATATCCGCCGCGCTCTGGATATGCGGCTTTGCATTGGCAACCGTGATGGCCAAACCGGCCCATCGCAGCATTTCGAGATCGTTATCCGAGTCCCCCGCGACAACCACATCGCCAACGGCAATGGCGCGCGCGTCCGCCAGAAAGGCTGCGGCCAGGTCTTTCCGCGTATCCGGGGAAACAAGCTCGACAAGGTTCGGACCGGATTGGGCGACGGTCAATTTGTTAGCGAAGGTGAGGGACAATGACTGGACGGCATCGGAGATACGGCCCGCGGGAAACGTCGCCAATAGCTTGAATGGGGCGCCGGGCGCATCTTCCGGGGACCGGATCAGCGCAAGGTCATCCCCGGTCACATCGGTCCGTCGTCTCGCAACCTGTTCATCGGGCGTCAGGACATAGCCACAGGTCAGATCGAACCAGATCGGGCTGCCGCCGGCAGAATGGACCACCGACATGGCTTCCAGCGCAAAATCGCGGTCCAATCGATTTTCTCTGAGCGTCTCCCGATTGCGCAAGTTGCCGATCCAGGCGCCGTTGAAGCAGCAAACCATGTCCGACGCGCCCACCTCCGCATGAACGCGCTCGACCCCGACCGGAGAACGTGCCGACGCAAGAATGATGGGCAGGTCGATGGCGTCAAGTCCGCGCATGGCGGCGGAGACCGTTGGCAGGAGCTTGTGATCATGCGTCAGCAATGTCCTGTCGACATCGCAAAAGAACAGTTTCGGACGGGTGTCCAGAGGCAGTTTTCGAGAGATTTGTAGGTCAGGCAACGGCGTCTCCTCCGACATAGGTGCGGTAACATCCCCGGCCAAGTGCGATGATCGCCTCATGTTCATTTGTGCCGACGGTATTGGCCAGAGAACGGTAGTTTATTGTCTTGCCGACAATCTCGGCCATGGAGCCGACATGCACTGTGCTTTCCGGCAGCGCCGAAATATCGACGGCGGTCAAATCCATCGAAACCCGGCCGACGACAGGCGCAATCCGATCCCCGAACGCTACGTGCCCGAGATTGCTGTTGCCGCGCAGATAGCCATTGGCATAGCCAATCGCGAGGATGGCCACGCGCCGGGTTTCGGGGGCGTGCCATGTGCAGGAATAGCCCACCGGATCGCCCTTGCACAGCGTCCGGATCTGGACGACCGGCGCCAGAACCGTTGCCGGCTCATGAAGCGGGTTGGCGGCGTCGGCCAGAGGATTGATTCCGAAGGTGGATTTCCCGGGGCGGATGATATGGCCATGGAACTCTTGCCCCAGAAAAACGCCGCAGGAGTTTGCGATTGAGAGCGGGGCTTCGGGAAACCTGGACGCGCGGTCACGCAGCCTTTCGGCCTGTAGGCGACAGAGGTCTAGATCCACATCGTCCGCCGACGCGAAATGAGTCATGTAGGCCTGGACGTCCAAGTTCTTCAGCAGAGGCAGTGCCAGATCATCGTCATCGGGTGCCAGGCCCAGACGATTCATGGCCGTGTCCAGATGTACGAAGGCGGCAAGAGGCGCGCCTTGCCGGATTGCCGCGTCGGAGGCCGTTTGCAATTGCTCGCGCGAATTCACCACGGGAATGATGTCCTGCGCCACGGCTTCTTTCATGCCGTCCTCTGTCACGCCATCGAGTGCCGCGATGCGCGGTCCCTGCCCCAGCGTATTTCGCAAGACCAAGGCATCCTCGAACCGGGCGGTAAAGAACAACTCGGCTCCGGCGGCCAGCAGCGTCCGCGCGGATTCAACCATTCCATGCCCATAGGCATCGCCCTTCACGATGGCCGCGCAAGAGCCTTGCGCCATTCGCGCCAGGGCTTGGAAATTCCGGCGGATGGCGGCCAGGTCGACGACCATCACCGGCTCGCTTGTCAGGCGGCGTCTGGCCTCGGCGGGCAAATCGGTTGAGATACTGGTTTCGTGGATCATGCCAGGATTCTCTTTTCGAGTGCCCGGGCCGCACTGGGTGCGACCCGGGGTTTGTCGGCTTGGGATCAGGCGGAAAGCGCGGCGACGGCCTGCTCGACCAGCTTCATCTCGTCGGCCTTGAGCGGCGGAACCGGCATGCGGCACAGGCCAACCTTGCGACCGGTCATGTCGCTTCCGGCCTTCGCGACCGGGTTGAATGGTAGCGTCCACAGCAGCCGGCTGATCGGCTGGAGCTTTTTCCAGACCTCCTCGGCCTTGCCGTATTCGCTGGACTGGACCAGGTTCCACAATTGGACCACTTCCGCCGGGGCGACGTTGCCCGAGCCGGTGAACAGGCCCGCGGCACCGTTGACCAGTGCAAAGAAGTTCAGGAAATCGCAGCCGCAGAAGACCTTGGCTCCCTGCCCGGCCAGTTTCTCGATCCGGCTGGGATCGGCCGTCGAGTCCTTGATGTAGTCGATGCCGTCGATCTCCGAGAACCGGGCGAAGATTTCCGGCGTGATGTCGAACTGGGTGAAGACCGGGATGTTGTAGGCCATGATCGGGGTCTTAATCGCGGCCGCGATCTGTTCGTAGTGCCAGCGCACGCCCTCTTCACCCGGACCTTCGAAATAGGGCGGCAGGACCAGGACCGCATCGGCGCCGACGCCTTCGGCATGCTTCGAATTCTCGACCGCATCTTCGGTCCGGATGGCCGAGGTCTGCACGATCACCTTTGCACGGCCGTCGGCGTGCTTGCAGGCCACCTCTGCCAATTCCCGCTTCTCGACCTCCGACAGGAACGGGAATTCCCCGGTGCCACCGTTGATCGCGATGATGTGAACCCCGTTCTCGATCAGAGAGTCGATATTGGCCTTGAACGCATCGAGGTCGAGGCCGGCGCCATTATTGGTGAATGGCGTGCAGATCGGAACGCAAACGCCTTGCAGATTGCTCATAGTAGTCTCCTTTTGTTGCCCATTCGGGGCGTTCTTCATTGGGAACGTTTTCATTGCGGGGCGCGGACACGCCCTGCAATTTGCCTTGGGTTAGCGAAGCTGAATCCAGATCGCCTTTTGCTCGGTGTACTGGTCGTGGGCGTGCAGACCCTTGTCCTTGCCGCCGAAACCGGATTCCTTGAATCCGCCGAAGGGCACGGCAAAATCACCTTCCGAGTAGCAGTTGACCGAAACGGTTCCGGCCCGAATGGCCTTGGCCATGCGATGTGCCCTGTTCAGGTCATCTGTATAGACCGCCGCCGCCAGCCCGTAGCTGGTGTCATTGGCGATGCTCACCGCTTCGGCTTCATCCTTGACCGTGATAACCGATAGGACCGGCCCGAAGATCTCTTCACGGGCAATGGTCATGTCGTTGGTAACACCTTCAAAAATCGTAGGCTCGACGAAGTAACCGCCGGTTTCCGTCAGAACGCGCTTGCCACCAAAGGTCACCGCGGCGCCTTCAAACTTGCCGCGCTCGATCATGCCAAGCACCTTTTCCATGTGCTTCTCTCCGATCATCGTGCCAACACGGGTGTTCTCATCGAACGGATCGCCGACCGTCCATTCTGCGAAATGGGACTTCAGCTCTTCCAGCAAACGATCCTTGATCCCCTCCTGAACGATCAGCCGCGAACCCGCTGAACAGTTTTCGCCCATGCAGAACAAGATACCGTTGGCCACGTTCTCGATGACCGGTCCCAGATCCCTCACATCGTCCATGACGATGGCAGGGCTCTTGCCGCCGCATTCGAGAATGATCTTCTTCAAGTTCGACTTGGAAGCATATTCCAAGAAGTAACGCCCAACCTCGCCGGAGCCGGTAAAGCTCACGCAATCCACGTCCATGTGGAGACCGATTGCCTTCCCTGCTTCGTGACCGAGACCCGGCACCACGTTGAAGACGCCATCCGGAATGCCCGCCTGGTTGGCCAACTGAGCCACACGGAGCAGCGACAGGGACGTCAATTCTGCTGGCTTGACGATCAGCGAATTGCCGCCCGCCAGCGCCGGGCCGATTTTCCACATGGCGACAAAAAGCGGGAAGTTCCAAGGGATCACCGCGCCTACGACGCCGATCGGTTCGCGCACGATCATCGACACCACGTCATGTGGCGCGGTCGACATCTGGTCATAGATCTTGTCGGTAGCTTCGGCGTGCCAGCGCAGCGTGGCAATGGAGTCAGGCAAATCGACATTGCGCGCGTCGTTGATCGGTTTTCCGGCATCGAGCGACTCCAGCAAGGCCAGTTCCTCAATATTCTCTTCGATCAGGTCGGCGAATTTCAGAAGCACGGCCTTGCGGTCGCCGGGTGCCATGTGCGCCCAGGTCCCGGCTTCGAAAGCTCGGCGCGCGGCGGCAACGGCAAGATCGACATCCTCTGCATCGCATGACGCGATATTTGTGATGACCTGGCCGGTGGCGGGGTTGACCGTCGGGAATGTTTTGCCCGACACTGCATCGACGAATTTCCCGTCGATATAGGCGCGCGTCTCGAAGTTCAGCGCGGCGGCGGCTGCCTTGAAGTCGGTTGGTTTGTTCATTGTAGTCTCCTTAAAAGAAGGTAGGATTTCACGCCACCGGCCAGGTGTCCGACAGCGTGTAGCCGGTTGGGAACGGGTCGGAAGGGTCGAGGACGTATTGATGGAAGGCGGTAATCCAGGCGCGGCCGGTGATCTCGACCGACACGTCGGGGATCTCCCCCGTCCGGCCGATTTCGAAGATGCGGCCGGTGAATTTCGTACCGATAATGGATTCGTGGACGAAATCTTCGTCCTTCTGGATGTCTCCTCGGGCGTGCAGCAGCGCCAGCCGGGCCGTTGTGCCGGTTCCACAGGGCGACCGGTCGAGGCGGCCGGGTGAGACGATGACGCCGTTTCGCGATGTCTTGACACCGTTTTCTTCGCGCAGCGGCCCCGCCCAAAGCGTTTGGTTCACCGTGTGGATTTCGGGGTTTTCGGGGTGCACCGATGGCAGCTGCTCCGCCGCCGCGGCCTTGACCTTCTCGCCGACAGACGACAATTCCGCCGCCTCATCCGGTTCGATGGCAAAGCCACAATCAGCGGCATCGACGATGACATAGAGCATTCCGCCATAGGCTACGTCGACCCGCAGCGAGCCGTGATTTTCTACCTCGATAACTTCATCCCGGTGCAGAACAAACGCCGGCAGGTTTTTGAAGCTGATCGATGTAACCTTGCCGTTTTCGCACGTTGCCCGCATCCGGATCAGGCCTCCTGGGGCTTCAAGCACCACATTTGTCACCGGCTCGACCATAGGAATCATGCCGGTTTCCAAGAGCACAGTTGCGGTGCAGATCGTGTTGGTGCCGGACATAGGCGGGTAGGACGCAGGCTCACTAATAATGTATCCGGCCTGCGCCTCTGGGTGGTTCGAAGGCAACACAAGGTTGGTGCATTGCGAGACCTTGCCGCGCGGTTCATGCAGCAGGAAGGCGCGTAGATCATCGCCTTCACTCTCGAGCCATCGCGCCTTTTCGAACATGGTGCTGCCCGGCACGTTCAGGACGCCGCCGGTGATCACCTCGTTCGGCTCTCCTTCGGCATGAGCACCGACCACGTTGATCATTCGGGAAAGTTTCATATTTTTGGTTTCCGTATTGTTCGCGTGGATTGAGAAAAACCGATGGGAACGATTGCATGATCTGACGTATGATATCCCATTTGAGTATGGTTTCAGTTTGCAAGGTAATAATCGGCCTTCTCTGGAAGCAGCGGCGGGCGGCCGCGAATGTCATCGGCGATGCGCTCTGCCATCATGATGACTGGTGCATTCAAGTTGCCTGAGACAATTTCAGGCATGATTGAGGCATCGACGATACGCAGCCCTTCTACCCCGTGAACTCGGCCCATGTTGTCGACAACCGAGTTCTGGTCATTGCCCATACGGCATGAGCAGCAGGGATGGTAGTTCGTTCCGGCTGTATTGCGAAGCCAAGCTTCGATGTTGGCATCCGTCCGAACATCTTTGCCTGGCGTCACCTCCGCGCCGCGGAACTCATCCCAAGCGCTCTGTGCCACAGTTTCCCGGATGGCTTTGGTGGCCAGAATAGCAAGGTCGAGATCGTCCCTATTGTCAAAGAAGTTGAACACGAATTTCGGGTTCTTCATCGGGTCGGGGGAGTCGATCCAAACCCTGCCTTCGGACTTCGGCCGCATCAGGCTAAAAAAATACTGAAATCCGTTTTCCAGCTTCACATTGCCGTGCTGAAACTCACCTAACATCGGCACGAACTCGAATTGGACGTCAGGAATGATCTCGCTTTCGCGCACTCGCATAAACGCCCCTACTTCAAAGAAGTTTGTCGCCCCGAGCCCTTTTTTGAAAAACAGCCATTGCGCTCCGAGTTTCGCTTTTCCAAAGAACGACAACTCTTTCGCCGCCGACACGTTCTTAGTAGCACGGTACATGACGGGCGCGGCGATATGATCCTTCAGACCTTGGCCCACTGCAGGCAGGTGATTGACCACCCCGACCCCGACGGACCTGAGATGATCAGCATCGCCTATCCCGGACAACTGCAGGAGTTGAGGTGAATTGATGGCACCGGCACAGAGGATGGCTTCACGCTCTACCTCATAGCTTACTTCGCCAGACGGCGATTCTGCTATGACCCGAACAGCGCGTTTGTTTGAGGTTTCGATCCTTTTCACCCGTACGCCTGTCTGGACATAGAGGTTAGGTTTAGGTGGCTGGTTGAGAATGTATGCATAGTGGGTATTGAAGCGAATTCCACTGCCGACATTCCGCTGGGTGACGTGAACACCTTCCTGCTTGTAGCCGTTGTGGTCCTTCACATGTTCCAGCCCCATCTGTTTTCCGGCTTCGAGGAAGGCATGGTAGAGCGGATTTTCGGCTTTGCAGGTTTCAACGTGCATCGGCCCGTTGGCACCACGATAGGTATTGGCACCGCGATCAAAGGTTTCCGCTTTCTTGAAGTAGGGAAGCACGTCTGCGTAGGACCACCCCTCGACGCCAGCGCTGGCCCAATTGTCATAGTCCCAGGGGTTTGCGCGCACCCAGTTCATCCCGTTGATCGAGGACGAACCGCCAAGAACGCGCCCGCGCGCCTCATGGATGGTTCTGTTGTTCAGATTAGGTTCGGGCTCGGAATCATAAAACCAGTTGAACCTGTCGTTCATCAGTGGAAATCCAAGTGCAGCCGGCATCCGGATGTATAGGTGATCGTCTTTTGGCCCGGCTTCGAGAAGGAGTACGTTGATCGTCGGATCTTCTGCCAGACGCGCGGCAATGACAGATCCTGCGGAGCCGGATCCGATGACAACATAGTCATATTTAACTTTCATGGTGTTTCTCATCTGTTCCAAGGGTTCCAAGCAAGGGTATCCAACAATTGTCATCTTTGGATCTCCGCCGATCCAGTTCACGCGGTGTGTGGCAACGATTTCGACCGTTTCCCAAGTCGGAAGAACGTCGATTTGACTTGCATGAACTCAGTCAAACCCTCTTTTCCGTTTTCGCGACCCAAGCCGGAGCGCTTGTAGCCGCCAAAGGGCATCTGCGGGGCTCCGTCCAAAAATGTATTCACCCAGACTGTACCGGACTTCAGCCGCTTCGAGACTTGGTGGGCCTTATCGATATCCTTGGTCCACATGCCGTTGCCGAGCCCGTATTCAGTATCGTTGGCCAGCGCCACGGCCTCGTCCACGGTCTCAAAAGTGGTGATTGAAATGACCGGACCGAAAACTTCTTCCCGGAAATAGGTCATCTTGGGAGTGACATTTCCGAGGATGGTGGGCGCGATGAAGTAGCCTTTGTCGTAGTCGCCGCCGGTCAGACGCCCGCCGCCGCAGAGGATTGTTGCCCCTTCCTTTTTGGCGGTTTCGATGTGGTCTAACACCGAGTTCATGTGGTCTTCATGGATCATCGCACCCATGTCGCTTTCCTTGTCCAGCGGCAGTCCAACGCGGAGCATTGACATACGCTCGGCCAGCTTGGCTGAGAAATCTTCGGCAATGCTCTTTTCGACAAGAAGTCTGGTACCGGCGACACATTCCTCGCCCTGGTTTAGGATCGTCCCCAAAACCACACCGTCCAGAGCATCGTCAAGATCGGCGTCGGCGAACACGATGTTGGCCGCCTTGCCGCCGAGTTCCAGACCGGCACGCTTTACCTGACGGGCGCATTTCTCGCCGATCTGCTGGCCGACCGGGGTCGAGCCGGTAAACGAGATCATGTTGACATCAGGATGCTCCACCATCGCATTGCCGACCACGCTGCCTTTACCGGTGACAACATTGATGACCCCGTCGGGAAAGCCTGCTGCTTTCGCCAGCCTGGCGATCTCTAACGTGGTTCCGGCGGTCATTTCAGAGGGTTTGACGACGACCGTGCAGCCTGCCGCAAGCGCATAAGGCAATTTCTGAAACAGCGTCACTGCGGGAAAATTCCAAGGTGTGATCATTCCGACAACACCAATCGGCTCGTAGGATACGATGCCAAGTGCCGACGTGCCGTGATGGGTTTGCGCCCGGCCTGGGATTTCCCAGGCAAGAGCAGCCGCGTATCGAGTAAGATTGATGGAGTGGCTAAGCTCACCGTATCCGTCCTTGATCGGTTTGCCGACTTCCTCCGCTTCGATCTCGGCCAATTGGTCGAGTTTGGCCTCCATCAGATCAGCAAGCTTCGTCAGGAGCGCTGCGCGCTCAATGCAGCCACTGTTGGCCCATGCGCCCTCGGCACTCTTTGCGGCGGCAACTGCCGCATTCAGATCGCCGGCGGTGCCAAGCGCGAAGGAGGCAAGATCCGCGCCATGTGCCGGGGATTTCCTGATCGCTGCTTTGCCACCGATGGCAGGTACATCCTTGCCGTTTATCCAAAGATTGTAGCAGCGCATGACTTTCTGACCTCTCAATATTCTGTTTTGACTCACGCTCCCACGAAACTCGTGGAACCGGGGCGGATGCACGTTTCGATGAACCGCGATTCCCTACGCCTTACGTCCAAGAACGGTCGAATCCCGTCCTATGGGAACGTTTTCATGGAAACGGTCCCATTAGCTATTGTCAAGAGGAATCTTCCGTGGCAGAGTGGTTTGAACACAGGAGTTCAAGGTTGTGACACGAAAGAAATCTGACAGTGCCGGTAGCGGAGTCAGAGCTGTTGCTCAGGCGGTTGGCGTTTCGAAATCTACAGTTTCCCGGGCGTTTAATTCACCCGAATTGGTCAAGGAAGAAGTTCGTCAGAAGATCTTCGAGATCGCCGCGGAGATGAATTATCGCCCACATCCTGCGGCTCGCGCCTTGCGATCTCAGCGAACCCACATCGTCGGCGCCGCCATACCGACGCTAGATTACGCAATCTTTGCGCGGATGGTGAACGAATTTGAAAAGACGCTTTCCACGCTTGGGGCGTCCACCATCGTCATCACCACCGGTTTCGACAACCGCGATGTGTTCGACGACGTGCGGCAACTCGTAGACAGGGGCGCCGAAGCACTTCTGTTGGTCGGAGAAGTTGAAGATCCGAAGCTCAAGGATTTCGTGCGCCACGCCAGTCTGCCTGTAGTAACAACTTACAGCGCTCCGCCAGATAGTACCGTTCCTGCAGTTGGGTTCGATAATTACCGCGCCTTCGCTGAAGCTGTCGAGCACCTCGCCAAACTCGGTCACAAATCCTATGCCATGATCGCAAGCATGACCGATGGCAATGACCGCCAACGAGCAAGGATTGCTGCGTATCGAGATACCTTGGAGCGTCATGGGCTGATCGGTTCCGACCGTGTTTACAAGCACACTTATGAAATGCGCAGCGGCGTCAGTACCATGGAGCAGATCCTGGACGAATACCCGGAGACCACTGCCGTGATCTGCAACAGCGACGTCTTCGCCATCGGCGCGCTCAAGGCGTGCCGAAACCGCGGCGTGCGAGTGCCCGAGGACATTTCGATCATCGGATGCGACGATTTCGATTTTGCGGAGCTCTTGGACCCTCCGCTCACGACCATCGCGGTACCCGCAGCCAGAATGGGTCAGCTTGCGGCTGAAACGTTATGGGCGGCAATAACCCAAAAGAAGCCCGTTGAAGGCCACCTTATCGAAACCAGAATTGCCATGCGCAATTCGATTGGCCCGGCTCCGAATGCACGGATTCAGGTCTCAACTTAGCGTTGAGACTAAGGGCCCTGCCCTTTTGGGGCGTCATCTACTGAAAGGAAAAACTGATCCCCGTTCCGCGTGGAATCCTGAGGTCAAAGCACATGTTCCTGTCTATATTTGACATTTTCAAGATCGGTATCGGTCCCTCCTCATCGCACACGATGGGACCCATGGTTGCTGCTTCTCGTTTCCTTTCCAAGCTAGAAAACGAAAATGTTCCCATAGCTCGCTTTAGAGCCACTTTGCATGGTTCACTAGCTTTTACCGGAAAAGGCCACGGCAGTGACAGGGCAGTTATTCTGGGCTTGGCTGGGTTTGAACCCGAAACCTTCGCGGCACAGCCGGCGGAACGCGCGCTTGAAGCCATCAAGGCGCGAAAAACGATTGTTTTGGAACCTTTCGGAGAAGTTCGCTTCGCTCCAGAGAATGATCTCGTTTTCGATTTTGAGAAGGCTTTGCCGCTGCATCCAAATGGGCTGACTCTGGAGGCGCTCGACGAAATCGGCCATGTCAAGGTCAGAGAACAATATTATTCCGTCGGTGGCGGGTTTGTCGCGACTGCGCAGGAATTGGTCGAAGCCGAAACTGAAGCCAAAAAGGTCGACGAAATACCCTACCCTTTTGCCACCGCTGCTGAAATGCTGAAGACGTGCGCAGAAACCGGCCTGAGTATTTCTGAACTAAAAATGGCAAACGAACGCGCCTACAGGTCGGAAACCGAAGTGACGGAAGGGATCGCTAGGATCTGGAAAGTCATGCAAGATTGTATCGACAACGGGCTTGAGAACGACGGCATACTCCCCGGTGGGTTAAATGTCCGCAGGCGAGCAAAAGCTCTCCATGGGAAATTGCTGGTCCGGCAGAATTCAAGCCAGAAGCTTCCCGAAAACCACACAGATTGGGTAATCTCCTATGCGATGGCCGTCAACGAGGAGAATGCCGCAGGAGGGCGCATCGTGACCGCTCCCACGAACGGAGCCGCTGGGGTAATCCCAGCAGTTATCGCGTTCTGGCAAAAACACATGCAGGAAATGCCCAAGGGGTCGGTCCAGGAATTCTTTCTAACGGCCGCTGCGATCGGGGGACTGATCAAACACAATGCCTCAATTAGTGGTGCAGAATGCGGTTGCCAAGCTGAGGTTGGGAGTGCAGCAGCAATGGCTGCAGCGGGGTTAGCGGCAGTGCGCGGAGGAACACCGGAGCAAATTGAAAACGCCGCCGAGATTGCATTGGAACATCACCTCGGCATGACCTGCGATCCGATCAAGGGGCTTGTGCAGATCCCCTGCATCGAAAGAAACGGCCTCGGTGCCATCAAGGCCCTCGCTGCTGCTTCGCTCGCTCTTCATGGCGATGGGAAACACATTGTCCATTTGGATGACGTGATCGAAACCATGTGGCAGACTGGCCAAGACATGCACGAATCCTACAAGGAAACGTCACTAGGGGGGTTGGCCATCAACGTGCCCAACTGTTGATTTGGAGTTGCCCCCTTTTGCGCCACGTTACAACCGTCTTGGGGTTGATCCCCGTCTCCCGGTTCAGCCCCCGAGCGTAGCTTGCAATCGCTGTATTGCAGCTCTGACAGCGTGGTGTCACTCAATGGCTGCAGCCAATTGACAGTCAAAAATGAATATAACAGAACGGCATCTTCTGGCTTTGTCGAAGTGCCATTTGAGATCGCTGGACGCAAATGTGTGGATCAATTTTGGGGGTAGAACCGCCATCCATTTTGGGCTAGGAATTTTCCTGAAGCTTGCAGCTTTAGGAAGGATCCGTCGTTTGGCTAGCCACATTTCCCCATTGTTTTCCTAAGAAACCATGGCCGTCTGGCCGAACATGTGAAGACGCGTTTTGGCAGCTTTGCTGCGTGAGGTGTGGACCTTCCATGAGGTCCAAGGGGCCGAATTGGGCGTTGCTGGCCCGATCCCTTCGAGAGGGCTGAGCCAAGAGCCCGGCTGTGGAGCGGCGCTTAGCGCCTCAATTTCCCGCCGCGGCCAGAGGGTGAGGGCTGCCCTTACGGTCTTTCTGGTCGCGCTCCTGGCTCCTGTGGCGGCACCCGCGGGCGACTGGTCCAGCTCCGGCAGCTTCGACCTGAAAGAGACCACCGAAATCCGCGAAAGCCTGGCCTCGGCTTCGGCTTCTTCCCAAGGCGGCTGGAACTTCGCCACGAGGGAAAGTGAGTGGGTTGCCCTCGATGCCTTTGAGCGCTCGCGGCCGGGAAAGCAGCCCCCTGCCCCAGCCTCCTTCCGTCTGCCTTCCGGCTCCAGTGTCGAAAAGCTGTTTGCCCTCATCGCCTTTGCTGAAGCTCCCGGCGGCCGCTACGACGCAATCCACCACGGCGCCAAGGTGAGGCCAGGCAAGAAACCCTCTCAAATGTCTCTTGCGAATATCTACACCTGGATCGACCGCACGCCGGGACAGCCCCACGCCATCGGTAATTTCCAGATCATACCTTCGACTTTGCTTAACTTGCAGAAACGCCTCGGCCTGCCTGACGGAACCCGCTTCAGTCGGGAGACGCAGAACCGTATGGCAGCTCTCCTGATCTCTGACGCCGGGTATCAGAAGTTTGCGTCTGGCCGGATTTCACGAGCCGCGTTCATGGACAACCTGGCGCGCATCTGGGCTGGCCTGCCGCTGGCATCGGGCAAGTCTGCTTATCATGGATATTCCGGGAACCGCGCGACAATTACTCGGACTTTCTACGGTGACCAGATGAAAAGGATCTTTGACTCCGGAACAGCGCGGATCACAGCAGCCTCTCTGGCGGCTCAGGCAACACCTATGAGCACAGACTGGACACAGCTGGGGCAATGATCCGGACCGCCGCCCAACCACCCGTGATAAGCGCACGGGCATTGCAGAAGCGCGGTTCAGATATTCCAGTTCAATGTCGGCTGGAGACAGGCAAATGGGAAACCTTCATGGCGCAAAAGGCAGCTATCCGAGCTTCTGAAGGATGGCGCTGAATGCGACATGCAGGCGGCCGGTCTAGTACCCGCCCCCGGCGATGAACAATTGGAGCGGCGGTTTCTGAACTTGTTATCCTCGCCTCCAGACTGAGAGCTGATCAAGACTTCGGAAAAAACCGCACGATCTTACGCCGCACAAAAAGAGGAAATAAACGGCCGCAAAAAGCCCTGACCAGACCCCGAAGATTGAGGCCCAGGATACGGTCAGAAAAAAGAGTGCGCCATGTACAGTCAAATGCCCCTCCAAACCTCGGGATGCCCTGGACACATGCCGGGGTGGCTCTGACTGTAGCAGGTTTCCGGTTAACAAATCCGGCCCGGACAGCAGCCGCCTGCGTTCCTCCCGGTTGAGGCTCTGGCGCCGGGAACTGCTGTTTCCAGTTGCCCTCATTTTGGAGCAGATATCAAAGCTGCGGGGATACTCCCCGCCCTACCGAGCCTTTGCGATGATACCATCTTTGCCAACAGCTGCGATGCTATCGGAAGTGCGGCGTGCCAGATCCACTCCGTCGGCGGAGATGCTGGCCTCAGCGAACTCTGTCTTCTTCAGCACAGATCCGTCTGCCTCCACCCAGGTGGTCTCGCTGCTGCTTTCGCGGGTGATAGATCCATCATGGCTGATCCGGATCGAAATGCCCGCCACCGCAACTGTTACTGAATCTTCCGTTACCAGAACCCCGTTCCAGGCATCCGGGAAATCGCGGCGCAGGACAATCTTGTCCGGGCGCAGCTTGATTTGCACGTCCTGGTCCGTGTCCCCTGCTGCGCTTCTGACCACAACAAAGGCTTCCTGTTCGCTTGGATCATTGTGAATACTCGCACTGGCATTCTTCGGCGGCCACACCTTCGGGGCTGCGCGCCGCGCGCCTTTCTGGTCCCGGTGGAAACCAATATACAGCTGGGCAGAGCGCCAGGTTTGGCGCAAGGAATTCACAAGTTCAGACATTGGTCTTAATCCTCAACAGAATGTGCGCGCACCGGACCAAATCGGGTCCTCCTAGCGCCGCCAGTATTTCTCAAATTCACTGCTGCGGGCGTGCCAACTGGCCTAAACCAGTCGGCCGCCCCAAAGTTCATAGGGTATTGGCAGCACGGTTAGGACGGGCCCTTACCCCATGCAAGCCAAGGTTCGGCTTACGCCTGAATGGCACCGTGCAGACGCGCCTCCCGTGCGTAGTCCACAAGCGGTTTTGACGATGTCCAGTATAGGTCGCGTTCGATCCTCAATCCAAAGGGGCCGCGGACTGCCATCAGTTCCGGGATGTACACGCTGCCCAGTTCCGGGCAGCCCATACCCAGATCACACAGGCCGAAGGCGAGATTCCTGTCTTCAGGATCAATTTCGCTGATTAGCCAGGTTGCGGCGCCCCAAGGTGTGAAAAGCTTCACCACTGGCTGCCGCGACATGTCCTCAGCAATCTCCCCTGCCCTCTCCTTTGCCGCGATTGCCCCGTTCTGCAGCAGTTTTTCAAATTGACCTTTCGTAAACAGGTTCATACCCAACGTCTCCTTTGTTTTTTGGCCATCGGGAGGTCCCCTTTGGCTCTGGTTTTGAGCAGAGCCCTGCAAGGGCGCCGTCTCTAAAACCTGACCCGCTGGCGAAGCGTGGGGGGTAGCAACTGCAACTGGAAACCGATGGGAGTGGTGCGGCCCGCAGGCGCAGCCGAGGACACGGTCCCGTCGGTTTCCGGTTGCGGGCGTGTGGGGGCAAAGCCCCCTCAATGTCTCTTGTCAAAGGATTTGCGCATGGCAATGCGCACCGCTTTTTTTGCGGAGGTTCGGCCACCTTGGGATTTAGCATTCGCAGTTCGGGCAATGAAACCGCTTCCCCGACGGTCAATCAGCCCTCAAAGCGCGGATTTCCCCACGCCTGCACCAGACATTCCGGGCCTGCTGGACACTGACGAGGCTGGAGTAGAGGTTCCAAATGTCGAGCCCACATTATGGAAAAACGACAATCCTGCATTTGCCCTGCCATCAGGACACCGCCACGCCACTCGCTTACAGAATGTCACGCCAATACTATTATATGCTTTACTGATCGGCCATGAGGCCAGGTCCTGGGCGCTCCACGGACTTGGTCTCCAGCTCCAGATTACACATCGCAAGCCGGTCTTCCTCATGGCAGCCGGGCCAACTATCAGGACGCAAAACCCGGCTCGCAGCGATTGATGCCAAATCAATATTCACAGCCGCGCCTCGCAAGAACTATGCTAAAATGCAGGTAACGATAATCGGAGATGCTCCTGATCTCGATTAACACTTGTTCGCAATTGAAGCCTTCCAGGCCGAAATCAATAGCTGACCACAACGGCTATGGCCATATGCATACATGCTCAGTAACGGATGCAAGCACTTGCCACTAAATGCGATATCTGCTTTGACCGGGTACAATCAAAACAAAGGTGAAACATGACAATAGATATAAACGGCCTGAATGCAGCTGAACTGGATGCGCTCGCTAAAGAAATAGAATCCCGCAAAGTGGAAGTGGAGAAAGAGGCCAAGCAAAACGCCTATTCCGAAATGCTGGCCATCGCAGACAAACACGGTGTGTCCTTCGAAGATGTGATTGCACTTCATGGCGGAAAGGGCCGCAAGCCCGGCACAAAGGCACCCGCCAAATACGCCAATCCAAAAGACGCATCCCAGACATGGACCGGCCGCGGGCGTAAACCGGCTTGGGTTCACGAAGCATTGAAAGCTGGCAAGTCTATTGAGGACCTTGAGATCTGAAGATCCTAAGCCTTGGTCGTGCCGCTCATTAAAACCATTAACTTCCTGAAAAGGAACGTGCGGCGGCGGTGTTCAGCCGCCGCGCAACATATTGGCCAGGCGAAAGAAACCAGCCCTGAGTTACCTTTCAGTAATATGTCGACTTGCTGCGGCGCAGCCCATCAATCCGGCATATCATTGCAGGTGTGATGGCAAAAAGGTGGTGAGACCACTCCGTGCGGACATAATGGAATAACAGCGCGGCCTGTGGCAACATCCCGGCATGATCAAATTCCGCACTATCGCAGATGACCATCCCGACCTTGCGCATTCTCCTTTGCTTCGGGGCGCTCTGCTGATCCTGAAATATACACAGAAACACGGATCAATCGGTCTAACCAGAACGAAGGCGTTCAAGCGCGCCTTCGTCCATTGGGCCGTCGAGCATTTCGACTGGCCCGGGAAGAATGCAGAGGAGATGCTTCGCTACAACAAGGTGATCAATGAATATGATTTTCCACCGCTCGAAGTTCTTCATTTCCTTCTAATTTCCCTGCGCCTTGGACGTCACTTCAAGGGTGAGTTTCGGCTAACACAGCGTGGCACAGATCTCGCTCAAGCCCCTGGCCGCTTGTTTGCCGAACTGATCCCATACTTTGTGCTCCAAGTCGATCACGCTTCCTATGCACGCTTCAGTGATCGCCCCTTTGGAAAATGGGACGTCTGGTTAAACGTGATAAACGTGGAGGCCGATCATGGCACTACCGAGGCTGCCCTGTTCAAAACCTTCTACGGTGAGTCACAAGACTGGCACACCGCGGGCTGGCGAGAAATGGCCGCGTTCTCTTGTTGTGTGCTACGGCCGCTCGAATGGTCGGGATTGCTTAACGAGGCCCGCGAAGATGGCCCCGGCACGAAGGCATGTCATGTGTTCAAGACCCGACTCTGGCGCAGCGTGCTTAACCTTGAAACCGACGACATGCTGCAAAGGATGCCGGTTCAATGAAAGTGTTCTTCAGTGAGCCTAAAATGGGGCGCTTGCACAAGATCGGCCCATAGGTATGTACCGGCTGCTGTTCGCAATGGATTTCTGGCATGTTCTCGGGAAGTCGCTCATATGTTTCGGCCTACTGATCGGCACACGGGCCGTGGCCTTGTTGGGTTATGCTCGCACCGTGATCTCATTAGCGGACAGGCCGTTGATGACCATTTCGGCCGTCAGATTCGTAAGGCTCCGGCGAAGCTTGCTGTTACCCATAAGTGTCTGGCGGCGTTGCGATACGGGCTCCTTCGACGAGGTCGGCGAGGCGGGAGAAGCCTCGCCATATGACGGTCGTCCCCGGTGGCGCGTCGGAAGCGCGGTCGAGATAGCCTCCGAGGCGCGCGACCGCTCTGACATAAAAATCAAGATTGCGCGGTTCTTGCCGCTTTCTGTCCGGGGTCGCGAGTTCGAGCATGCGGCGCTCAGCTTCGGTGAAGACGGCAGCCGAAGATGCTTCAGGTGCCTCCCGGCACAGCATCGTCAGCCATGACACGCGCCAGGCCACGACGCAGCACAACGCGATGCAATTGGCCAGACGATCAGCCGTGGCCAAGCGCAGCTCTTCGATCCGGCACCCGGTTTTAAGGGTCCGGAAAAAAGGTCTCGATCTTCCACCGCAGCGCGTACCACTCGAGCTTGTGTACAGCGTCCGCGTGGGTCGCCACCGGCAGGTTCGTGATCAGCTTCCAAATGACGGGCGCCCGGCCTTCCGGCGGGTCGAACTCCTCGGCGTGGATGATCTGGAGGTCCTGATGCCGGTATTTCCGCTGTTTGCCGATCGGCGGCCGGACCGTCATTGTTGCGTACCGGACCGACAGCACAGCGCGATGATCCTTGCCCTGCGCGTCGCGGAACCGGACTTCGTGGGTTCCGCTCGACTGCACCTCCGCCATCACCTTGGCAATGGTTGTGCCGCCATCCTCCGCCAAGCGGTCGACACAACTCCGGACGAGGAAATTCGTCCCGAGTTCTTCAGCCAGGCAGTAGAGCTCGTAGATGTCGCTTTCCCGGTCGCCGACATGCACACAGCGCTCGGGCGCGCCTGCCAGCTCAGTGGACAGGCGCAGATTGTCGAGCCAGCGCATGCTTTCCTTCTGCTCGATCGGTACCCGGGTCGGATTGATCTTGCGCTTGAGCGCGGCGGTCCCTTTGAACTTTGCGCGCGACCAGAACTTGGCGGCGGTCAACCCCAGCGGCAGCCCGTCAGACGTGATCGCCAGGCTGGCATGCATCAGAAGACCGCAGACCGCATGCTTCTGGTAGCGGCCTTCCTTCAACTTGCGTCCGGTCGACACTTTCGTGAACCCGATCTTCTCCGGAGCCGAGCGCTTGAAGGAGAATTCCGTAGTGTCCTGCAGGATCAGGATGGGACCGTCGGTCGCCTGGATGCGCAGGGCAGAGGCGGCGAAATGGCCCTCAAGGATCTTGTCTTCGCTGACATTTCCATTGGAAAAGAAACGGTAAGCAGCCTTGGTATTCGACCAGTCCTGGAACGCCGTGGGCAGCGATTTCCCCGGCCGCTCCCCGAGAGCCTCGAGCATTGCCCCGAGCCGACGGTTCAGCCGGGCGTCACCCAAATCACACCCGGCGGTTTCCGTTTCCACCCACTTCTGCCCCATGCCCGCACCTCAATTATTCGGTGCCACATGACGAATCATGACCGGGGCTTCTCGGGCAAGACCAAGTCTTGTGGGTGAATCAATTCGCCACACGACTTGTGGGTAACTTCAAGTCTGCTCGTGCGCATACTTCCGTATGTCGCAAAAGAGGAGATATTTGCGCTTAAGGGCGGGACGGCTATCAACCTCTTCTATCGCGACCTGCCACGTCTCTCGGTCGATATCGACCTGACCTACCTACCCGTCAAAGATCGAACAGAGAGCCTCGCCGAGATCAATGACGCGATGGATCGGATTGCCGCCGCGATCGAGAGCGGCATTTCCGGCGCCAAAGCTGAGCGCATTGCCGGCGGTGGCGGCGGCGCCACACGCGCGCTGGCACGCCTCGGCACGGCCGAGATCAAGATCGAGACCTCTCCCGTCACCCGCGGCGTCGTACACAAACCGGAGCAACGCCAAGTCTCCGCGGCTGTCGAGGATGAATTCGGGTACGCGGAAATGAACATCGTATCCTTTGAAGACTTGTTCAGCGGCAAGCTGCATGCCGCCGTCGATCGCCAGCACCCACGCGACCTATATGATGTGAAGCTGCTCTACGAGAACGAAGGATTAACGGACGAGTTGTTCCGTACCTTCTTGATCTACGTCGCGAGTTCACCACGCCCGCCGCATGAACTGCTGAACCCGAACCTGATCGACCTCGACAAATCCTATGCTCGGGAATTCGAGGGCATGACGAAGGACGGAGTCGACCTTACTGAATTGATCGCAACGCGCGACCGCCTGATCGGGGATATCCAGTCCCGCCTGGAAGAGGACGCTAAGAGGTTCCTGGGAACCCTGCATGAAGGCGATCCGGACTTCGAGGCGATCGGTCGGCCACAAGCCGCCGGGTTACCCGCCGTCAGATGGAAGCTGATCAACGTGAAAAAGCTGAAAGCAGAGAACGCCGAAAAACACACCGCCCAAGGGAAAGAGCTAGAAAAGCTCCTTGGCTGATGATGGGTGAGAGATGACTGTTTTTGCAAACGATCCCGATTATGAAGAATGCTTGGTCACGTTTTTTGACGTCCTCGGCTTCCGGAACCTCCTGCACACGCGAAGCGGAGCAGAGATCAGGCACCTGCTTTCGATGTTTCGCCGGGCGTCCGAAGGGGATGCCACGCCGCCGACCCGCTCCGATGAGATGCGGATGACCAGCGAAGTCCATGCAGAGATCGTGTCTGACGCAATCGTCAGAACCAGAACCATTGAAACTCAGTACCAGGCCAGCCCTTTGGTCTGGGAACTCATTGATCTGCTGCACATCCAGATCGAATGCGTGGCGAATGGCATTTTGGTACGTGGCGCGATGACGATTGGCCCCATGCATCTCGGCATCGATTTTAGCGGGCCAGTGTTCGGGCCAGGCCTGGTTCAGGCCTATTTTATGGAAGAAGCCGAGGTCATCTTCCCGCGCATAGCCATCCATGAAGACGTGATCAGACGCCACCGGCAAGAAAGAGTTCTTTGGCGCGAGGGACATTCCTACGAGGATGAAGCGCGTCACCTGAACAACCTCCTGCGCCAAGACGAGTCAGGTCTTCACTACATTGACTATCTTCGCGCTAGTCTTGGCGAGATCGACGGCGAATACGCCGGCTGGGTCGCGTTTCTAGGTAAGCACAAGACGTTGGTGGAGAGCGGTCTCTCCGGAAGTCCGAACGCGACCGTGCGACGCAAATATAGCTGGCTCAAGAACTACCACAACGCGGTCATCGACGAGAACATGGCAAACCTGGAGCCGGGCTTGATGATCGAGGATGGGGACACATGGGAAGATCTGTTCAAAGAGCTTAGGATCGAAGCCTGAGCTCTCAAAAGCTCCCGCGCGTGGCAGTTGGTCACCAGCGCCAGCGAAGCCCCAGCCATCCTTGCCCGTTCAGATGCGGGCGAGATCGGTCGACCATCGCTCGTTTGGCGCGGCGGCAACGAAGGGCACGGCCTGGATGCGGGGCCGCATGCCCACGGCGCGCTTGCGGACCTGCCAGCCTTTCAACTGAAAGATCCGCTGCGCCGTGTTCTTGTTGAAGCCCAGACGGCAGCGCCCGTGCTTCGGCTGACGTGAGCGATGGCTGCAAGCAATTGTTGCATCGGGAGGCGCATTTCAAAGCTCTCCCTCGTTTCGTTAGTTTCGACACTTTGAGACGCTAAAAGCCACGCCTGTTCAGAGCGCGGCTACCCCTGTGCTGCCAAAAAGTCAGACACCAGGTGCAGTCCCTTTTTCAGGACTTCCGGCCCATTGGCATAGCCGATGCGCACATAGCCCTCCATGCCCAGGGCCGAACCCGGCGTGAACATCACCCCGGTTTCCTTAAGCAGCGCCACGCAGAACTCCCGCGAAGTCATCGGCAGATCGTATTTAAGCAGCGCCGTGGTGCCGGATCGCGGCTTCACCCAGGAGATCCGCGGTTCCTGTTCCACCCACGCCTCCAGGATCGCCAGATTGCCGCGGGTGATCCGCTGGCTGCGTGCCAGCACCGCCGCGCGGTTTTCCAGTGCCAGCGCGGCGAAATGATCGTCGATCATGCCCACCGAGATGGTGTCGTAATCGCGGTGAATGGCCACCGCCTCAATCACCTCCCTCGGCCCGGCGATCCAGCCCAGCCGCAACCCGGCCAGCGAATATGCCTTCGACATACCGGCGGTGGAAATCCCCTTCTCATAGATATCCGCGATCGAGGCGGTCATGCCGTCCCCGTCCTGATCGGTGCCGCGGTAAACCTCATCGCACAGGATCCAGGCGCCTGCTCCGCGGGCAATGGCGGCGATCTCCTCCAGCACCGCCCGGTCCATCAGCGCCCCGGTCGGGTTGTTGGGGTTGTTGATGGCAATCAGCTTCGTCCCCGGCGTCACCAGAACCTGCAGCTCGTCCAGATCCGGCAAGAACCCGTTCTCCTCGCGCAAGCGCAGCTGATGCACATCCGCACCAATGCTGGCCGGGATCGAGTAATGCTGCTGATAGGTCGGCACCACCGCCACCACGCGGTCACCGCGCCCGACCAGCGCTTTATGCACCAGCATATTCGCCCCGATGGTGCCATGGGTGACGATCACATTTTCCGGGCTTTGCCCTTTATACATAGCCGCAATGGCATTGCGCAGCCGGTCCGAGCCCTCGATCGCGCCATAGGTCATCTTCATCGCCAGAAGCTCTGACAGATCGGCAGAGTTTTTCCCGGCCAGCTGCAGCAGTTCCTCGATGGTCAGGCTTTCAACGCAAGTCTCGGCGAGATTCCAATCGCATTTGGTCTCCCACTCGTTCATCCAGATTTCGACGCCAAAGGGTTCGATATGCATGGGGCTCTCTCCTTTTCCTCAGGCGGTTGCGGCGCGGTAGATGGCATTGGCGACGGCGATATCCTCCAGCCCCAACCCGATGGAGCGGAAGAACACAGGCCGCCCGGCTTCAGGCCCTTCGCAGGTTCCGGCAGCAAGCCCCGCCAGATCACCCCGGAGCTGATCCACGCTCCAGCCATGATCCCGCGCGGCCAGCACCATCTCCCCGGCACTTGCCGGCGTGGTCTCGCGGTAGTCGCAATAGACCTGCGCCGAGGCCAGGAAGCCAGGCGTAATCTCATGCGCTTGCGCCACATTGGTACTGATCGAAGTGACCAGCGCCCCCGGCGCCACTGCCGCCGCATCCAGAACCGGCGTCCCTGACGAAGTGCACAGCATCACCACATCCGCCTCCCGCGCAACCTCTTCGGCGCTGGCGGCAAAGGCAACCTCGGGACAGACCCCGCGCCAAGCGGCCTGCTTGTCCGCATCGGCGCCCAGGCCGGGCGAATAGACCCGCACCTCCTGCCAGTCGCGCAAGCCCTGCACATGCCGCCAATGCGCCTCCGCTACAGCTCCGGAACCGATAATGGCCACCCGCGCCGCGCCCTCGCCTGCCAGCAGATCCACCGCCAGCGCCGTAGTGGCCGCGGTGCGTTCGGTGGTCAAACGGCCGGAGTCGCACAGCATCAGCGGCTGGCCTGTCTCCATCGACATCAGCACGGTCCAGGCGGTGATCACCGGCCCGCCCTCGCGCGGCAGATAAGGCGACAGCTTGGCGCCAAAGGTGCCCGCCCCGGCCGCCGCCCCCAGATAGGTGATGAAATCCCCCTGCCCTTCCGGAAACAGCGTCAATGTCTGCGCAGGCTGCACCGCCTGACCGCGACCCAGGTCTGCAAAAAGCGCGCGCATTTCCTGCAGCACATCGACCTGCGGCAGCAGCTGCACTACCGCTTCGGCATCCAACACAATCGGGGTTTTCGTCATCGGCAAATTCCTTCTTTGTCCGAAGGGTAGCGGCCCCCCTGCCCTGCCGCCATCATCCCCAAGGATGATGCATGCCTCCCCGCCGCGTGTTATGGCAGGCAGACCGGGAGGAGAACGTGGAATTTCAAGGCACTGACATTGCGGCTGCGAACAGCGCGCTGGCCAGCGTCATCAGCGGCCAGCGCGGCGCGGCCGGGCTGATCGCCGCCGCCCGCCCGCTTCTGCCTTTCACCGCCGCCTTCTGCGTGGTGAACCGCCCTGGCCAGCGCCCGCACTACCTGGATGACAGCTGCCCTCAAGGTGCCGCCAAGGACGCGGTGCAGCTCTATGCGAACAGCACCTACCTGCTGAACCCGGTCTATAACACGCTGCTCGATGGGCTGCAGCCGGGGCTCTACCGGATGGCGGACCTGGCACCCGACAATTGGAACCCGGCGCCAGAGACCCCGGACATTCTGGTCGAGGACGCCGAGGAAATCGGCTACCGCACCCCCGGCTGACCCGCGGAGCTAGTGGAACTCACCCTGCTGACAGAACTGCCCGGTGGAGCCATGGGCGAAGTCAGCTTTGCCCGTCCTGCGGCAGACGGCGGTTTTCCCGATGATCTGCTGGACCGGCTGCGCCCCTTTCTGCCGCTGTTCGGGGCGGCTTTCGCCCGGCTCTGGTCCCGACAGGCCCCGGGCCTTAGCGCAGCCAAACCAGAGCGGACGCTGGAGGACTTTGCCCGCAACAGCCTCTCCCCGCGGGAGGCGGAGATCGTGCAGATGATCCTCAAGGGCCATTCCAGCCTGTCGATCAGCCTGACCCTCGGGATTGCCCTGCCGACGGTCAAGTCGCACCGCAAGAACGCCTATGCCAAACTGGGCATCAGCACCCAGCAGCAGCTGTTCAATGCCTTCCTGCAATGGCAGAGCAAGGCGCGCTAGCAGCAGTATTCTTCCCAAGTTCTGAGACACCAGCTTACACCGCGACGGCAATGACGATGATTTTGAGTGTTTTGCCTAACAGTCTTACGCTACACGCGATCTCTTCAGGCCAGGCAAAATGGCAAAGGGCCCTCAGCGGGCAAGAATTCCAGTGAGTGCACTGACCCGCTAGCATGCCAATTGAGTGCAGTCTTTTCGGGCGCTGCCTCAAGCTTACGCCAAGGCCCCATTCGAAAGTGACTTCCCCTAACTTGAGAATGACAAGTCATGCATCCGCTTCCACATAGCATTGAGCCCAACTGGATTGCAGTTGATCGATAGCCTTGACCCCTATAGATCGAAATGTGACATTATTTGAGCTATAGAAGGGATCTCTATACCTCATGCCATGGAGTTGGAAAATGCCCGGGTGGCCAGGCTTTCGATATGATGCCTTGGCTCTCGAGCCACTGGAACGGCAATTTCTGCTGTCTTCCGGCGAGATTCTCGGAGCCGTGCATCACGTCAGCCGCTCTGAACGCGAGCAACTCCGCATCGAGCTACTCAGCGATGAGGCAATGCAAACCAGTGCCATCGAAGGTGAGATCCTGGACCGGCTCAGCGTTCAGTCTTCGCTGCGCCGCCATCTGGGGCTGGCGCCTGACAGCTATCCGGCAAAACCGCGGGAGCGAGGTGTCGCCGAGATGATGGTGGACGTCTATTCCAGCTTTGCAGGCCCGCTTTCTCACGAAACACTGTATCGCTGGCACCATATGCTCCTGTCCCATGACCGCCGTCTTGAAGCCATCGGCGGCTACAGGCGGCACGCGGAAGCAATGCAAATCGTCTCCGGCCGCCTTGACCGGCCGACAGTACACTTCGAAGCTCCGCCTTCGGGTCAGGTCCTGCGCGAGATGGAACGCTATGTTGGCTGGTTCAATACCACCGGGCCGGGTGCTCCTGAGCCGCTCCCTGCCCTGACCCGGGCCGGGCTGAGCCATCTTTACTTCGAGAGCATTCACCCCTTCGAAGACGGGAACGGCCGTTTGGGCCGCGCCCTTGCCGAAAAATCTTTGGCGCAGGACCTCGGTCAACCAAGCCTCATTGCCCTTGCCTTCACCATAGAAAGGGAAAGGAGAGCCTATTACGACCAGCTCGAAGTGCACCAAAAAACGCTTGATGTAACAACTTGGCTTGTCTGGTTCGCTGAGATTGTGCTGAAGGCTCAGCAGGTCACACTTGACCGGGTCGGTTTCCTCATCGGTAAGGCGCGCTTCTATGACAGGCACCGGGACCAATTGAACGAGCGGCAAGCCAAGGCAATTGCGCGGATGTTCAGGGAAGGCTCCGAAGGTTTCAAAGGCGGGCTGAGCGCTGAGAAGTACCTCAAGATCACCGGTACATCGCGGGCGACGGCAACCCGGGATCTGCAGGATCTCGTTGAAAAGGGCGCGCTCAGCCGAACCGGCGAACGCCGTTATACGCGATATTGGTTGAATCTGGACGAAGAGGCCTAAGAACGCCGGCCGCTTCTGCTAGTCGGCTGTATTTCTCAGGTGGCCAGTGAAAGAAGCGTCCAGTCCGGCGTTCGTTTCAGATCATTCAGAATTCTGCTGGCTAGCCCGGTATCTTGTTTTCGTCAAGTTTCACTCTGTTTGCCCTGCCAGTGGTTGATTGAGATGAACTCATGTACGGGCATCCTAGAGCGGCTAGTAGCGGCCAGCCAAAGGCGCTTAGATCAATAGAATAGGTGATGTAGTCGGAGAGCGGTGGAAGCTCTTAGGTGCGGCCACGTGGTTTGAACGCGTTATGGAAGCGTTCATCCAGTATGCGTTTCGTAGCGGTAGCTTATGGCCCTTACTGCAGTCTCCAAGAGAATCGCTTTAGGAGCGTTTTCTAGGCAAGCGGCCCGCGCCAACGCTGTGCCCCGCTATACCGTCCTCGTCAGTTTTCAAGTGGAGTCAGCCTCCACCCCGCCTGAAGAGGTCAAAAGCTAATATCTTTCAATACGTTAACAAAACTCAGCTGCGCGATAATACTAGATATAGCGGTAGGCGCTTACATGACTACAATCATCACTACATGGAAATCTCTTGCAAGGAGCGGGTATTTGGTGGCATCACGGAAACTGTAACGCACAAAGCTGCTTAGCGGCCGTTCGGCGTTACGGAAGAGCCGCGATAAAGACGGCCGGACAAGGAGCAGTGA
>NZ_CP109794.1 GCF_025857195.1 Leisingera thetidis
ATGGCACGAGATATCCACAAGCCGGGCAGCAGCCTTCCCCCCTATTTCGGCATCGACCCCGACGCCGCCCTGGCCGATCTCGGCGCCCCCGCCAGCACCGCGGGCTTTGCCGAAATCGCCGCCGCCTGCGCGCAGGGGCGCGCCGACCTCGCCAGCCGCGGCCTGAACGAGGAAGGCCGCAAGGAGCTGCGGCTGTTCTCCACCTGGGAGATCACCCGCTACCTGATCCCGGTGGCCCAGGCCCATTTCCGCCGGGTGCTGAAGGCCAACCCCGATCTGCCGCAGGGCCGCTCCGAGACCGAGGGCGGCGCCAAGTGGTTCACCCTCGACGAGGTGCTGCGGCTCAGGGCGCATTTCGGCGCGCAAGGATCGAAGGCCAAGGACTACCTGCCCTACCGCCCCGAGGGGCTGCCCGCCAAGATGGTGGCGGTGGCCAACTTCAAGGGCGGCGTCGGCAAGACCTCGACCGCGGCGCATCTGGCGATGTCGGCCGCCCTCGACGGCTACAAGGTGCTGGTGATCGATCTGGACAGCCAGGGCTCGATGACCTCGATCTTCGGCGGCCGCGTGGAGGACGAATGGCAGACCGCCTTCCCGCTGCTCGCGCGCCACTACGGCGAGCATCTCAGGGCCGAGAACCAGCGCCGCCTTGACCGCGGCGACGCCCCGCAGCCGCTGGACGAAGCGCTGGATGCGGCGATGGAGATGACCGCAGGCGACGTGATCCAGCCCACCCACTGGCCCAGCATCGACCTCATTGGCGCCCAGCTGAACCTCTACTGGGCGGAGTTCCAGATCCCGGTCTGGCGGATGGCGGCGCGCTCCTGGAAGCTGTGGGACGCGCTGACCGAGCGGCTGGAGGCGGACGGGGTGCTGGACCAGTACGACGTGATCTTCATCGACACGCCGCCCGCGCTCGGCTACCTGACCATCAACGGGCTGTCAGCTGCCGACATCCTCCTGGTGCCGATGGGCGCGTCGTTTCTGGAGTTCGACAGCACCGGGCGCTTCTTCGACATGCTGCATTCCACCTTCGCCTCCATCGAGGAGGGCGAGAACCTGGCCGCGCGGGCCCTCGGCCGGCCCGGCCTCAATTTCGAATGGGATGCGGTGCGCACCGTCATCACCCGCTATGACGGCGCCCAGCAGGGCGAGCTGGCGGCGCTCATGCAGGCCTACATGGGGCCGGTGCTGTCGCCGCACAAACAGGATTTCACCGCCCTCATCGGCCAGGCCGGCGAGCAGGTTTCGGGCATCTACGAGGCCGACTACCGCGACTTCAACCGCGAGACCTACGCCCGCGGCCGCGAGACCTTCGACGAGACCTACGCCGCCTTCAAGAAACTGCTGGCCGGGGTCTGGCGGCGCGAGGTGTTGCAGCAGCAGCGCGCGGCCGAATAAGGCCGGGGCAAGGATTTTGGGGCAGGATGCTGCCCGGCAGACACCGGCGTCTGCGGATGAGGCACCAAGGACAGGTCAGGACAGCACATGGCAAAACGCAAACGGCTCTCTCCGGCGCAGAGCGGATTTCTGACCGCGGCGCCCGCCGGCAAACCGGCGCTTGGCGGCCCCTCCAGCGTTGGCGCCGCGCCGATTGCCCAGGTGGCCTCGGATGCCTCGGCCCAGGCGGCGCTGCAGGAGCTGTCCGGGGTGCTGGAAAACGCCCGCGCCAGGGGGCTGATGATCGAGGAGCTGCCGCTGGCGGCGATCGACGAGAACCACCTGGTGCGCGACCGCATCGAGCAGGACGAGGAAGAGCTGCAATCGCTGATGGCGTCGATCCGCGCCCGCGGCCAGCAGACCCCGGCCGAGGTGGTGCCGCTGGAGGATACTTTCGGCGGCCGCACCCACGGGCTGATTTCCGGCTGGCGCCGCCTCACGGCCTTGCGCAGACTCTATGAAGAGACCTCGGACCCGCAGTTCGCCACCCTCAAGGCGCTGGTGATCCGGCCCGACAGCGCCGAAGACGCTTATGTGGCGATGGTCGAGGAAAACGAGATCCGGGTGAACCTCAGCCATTACGAGCGCGCCCGCATCGCGGTGCGGGCCTGCCGGGAGGGCGTCTTCACCCGCCGCAAATACGCGCTGCAGGCGCTGTTCGGCAATGCCACCCGCCCCAAGCGCTCCAAGATCGGCAGCTTTGTCACCCTGGTGGAGGCGCTGGATGCGGTGCTGTTCCACCCCACCGCGATCAGCGAGAAGCTGGGCCTGGCGCTGGTGCGCGCGATTGAGGCGGACGCGGGCTTTGCCGGGCGCGCCGCGGCGGCGCTGCAGGCGGGGGACCGCTCCAGCCCCGAGGCCGAGCTGGAGATCCTGACCCGGCTGGTGGAGGCGGATACGGCGGAAACCCCCAGGTTAGAGCCTGATATGCCGCCTGCCCCGGCTGCCGCCGCCGACCCTGTCCCGGGTGCGGAAATCCCGGTCCCGGCGGCCGCCCCGCCCGCGGCTGCGCCTGCGCCCAGGGCGCCGGCGGAACCGCTGGTCAGCCGTCCGCGGGTGCGCGGCGCTTATGACTGGGACGCCGCCCAGCCCGGCGAGCGGATCGCCCTGCCCGCCCCGGCCGGCGTCAGACTGGGCTATACCCCGAGCGCGCAGACAATCGAGATCAGCGGCCCCGCGGTCACCGCCGACCTGGCCGAGGCGCTGCAGGCCTGGCTGAAGACGCTCTGAGCCAGGCCGCCCCGCGGCTGCATCCTTCCCCGGATACTCCCGCCGAAGGCAAAGGGCTTTTCCGAGGAAAAGCCCTTTTCAGACTCTGATATCTGCCGGGCGCGCGAGTCTGAACAAGGTCAGCATTATTGACCAA
The DNA here is from genome assembly GCF_025857195.1 of Leisingera thetidis. Lineage (NCBI taxonomy): Bacteria > Pseudomonadati > Pseudomonadota > Alphaproteobacteria > Rhodobacterales > Roseobacteraceae > Leisingera > Leisingera thetidis. The sequence goes on from NZ_CP109794.1 coordinate 2,807, forward strand.
ATGTTTCGCGCGCGAAACATTTGGTCCGGACCGGACCTATTTTGAACAGGCCGCTCAGCTGCCCCGCCCGACCGCCACATAGGTCTCGAACCCGGCGCGTTTGGCGGCTTTTGCCGAGTAGACATTGCGCAGGTCCGCCATCCGCGGCACCTCCATCTTGCGGGCCAGCTTCTTCAGATCCAGCGCCCGGAACTCGTTCCATTCGGTCAGCAGCACCACCAGGTCCGCGTTCTGCACCGCCTTGTAGGGATCCTCCTCCCATTTGACGCCGGGCAGCAGCGCCTCGCCCTCGGCGCGGCCCTGCGGGTCGACCACCCGCACCTTGGCGCCGCCGCCGACCAGCGCGGGCACGATGGTCAGGCTCGGCGCCTCGCGCATGTCGTCGGTGTTGGGCTTGAAGGTGACGCCCAGCACCGCCACCGTCCTGCCGTTGAAGGAGCCGCCGCAGATGTCGCGCAGCTTCTCCACCATCCGCTGTTTTACCTCGTCATTGACCCGCATCACCGTCTCGGTGATGCGCATCGGAAAGGCATGGTCCTGGCCGATCCGCGCCAGCGCCGCGGTGTCCTTGGGAAAGCAGGAGCCGCCGTAGCCGGGCCCTGCATGCAGGAACTTGTTGCCGATGCGGCCGTCAAAGCCGATGCCGCGGGCGACCTCCTTGACGTCGGCCCCGACCCGCTCGCACAGGCCCGCAACCTCGTTGATGAAGGTGATCTTGGCGGCGAGGAACGCATTGGCGGCGTATTTGATCATCTCCGCCGATTCCAGGTCGGTGGTCAGGATCGGGAAGTCGCGCAGGTACAGCGGCCGGTAGATCTCCGCCATCACCTCGGCGGCGCGGTCGTTCTGCACGCCCACCACCACCCGGTCGGGCTTCATGAAATCCTCGATCGCGGCGCCCTCGCGCAGGAACTCCGGGTTGGAGGCCACGTCGAAGTCCGCCCGCGGATTGGTCTTGGCGATCACCTGCTTCACCTGCCGGTTGGTGCCCACCGGCACGGTGGATTTGGTCACCACCACCGCATAGCCGGTGAGGGCGGCGGCAATCTCCTCGGCGGCCGCCATCACGTAAGTGAGGTCGGCATGGCCGTCGCCGCGCCGGGTCGGGGTGCCGACGGCGATGAACACCGCCTCGGCGCCGTCCACCGCCGCCGCCAGATCATCGGTGAAGCTGAGGCGGCCCGCGGCGACGTTCTTTGCCATCAGCTGGTCCAGCCCCGGCTCGTAGATCGGCACCTCGCCGCCCTTGAGCCGGGCGATCTTGCCCGCATCCTTGTCGACGCAGACCACGTCATGGCCGAAATCCGAAAAACAGACGCCGGACACCAGTCCGACATAGCCGGTGCCAATCATCGCAATGCGCATGGAATGCCCTTTCCCCAATCCCCGTCCGGCCGCTTGGCTGCAGCCCTTGTTATGAGATTAGAAGGATATATGGCGCCGGACAGGGCGCAAACCGGTTTTTTGCCCCGCTCCGAAGCGCGCCGCCCGGGCCGGGGAAGATAGGTCCGGTCCGGACCAAATGTTTCGCGCGCGAAACATTTGGTCCTAATGGCTGACCTTTTTGCCGGGCGGGGAAACCCGCCGCGCCCGCCCGGGCGCGGTTCAGCGGTTCAGGATGTTGCGGTGGAACCGGCGCAGCAGCAGCAGGCCGAAGGCCAGAAGGACCAGGCTGGTCATCAGCACATAGACCCAATTGGCGTAAGCCGCGTTGTAGGTCGGGTAGAAGCCGGTGCGCATCAGCCCGGTGATATGGGCCAGCGGGTTGTACCACAGGATGTTCTGGGCGTTCACCGGCAGGTCCTCGAAGATATAGAGGACGGCGGAGGCGATGAGCAGCGGCCGGTTGAGGATCGTCCAGGCCACGTCCCACAGCGGAAACAGCCCGGACAGCACGCAGTTCAGCGTGCCGACGCCCAGCCCCATCGCCATCGCCAGCCCCAGCGCGGCGGCGACGGCGGGCAGGTCCAGCGCGGTGCGGCTGTCCACCGCCAGCAGGATGCCGCCGCTCAGCAGCGCGGTGATCAGGATGCCGGTCAGGCTGTTCAGGAAGAAGCGGGCCAGCACCGCATCGGTCCAGGTGACGGCGGGGTAGCGCAGCAGCGGCCGCGAATAGCTGAGCGCGCGGGTCACCGTGTTGGCCAGCTCCCGGTACAGGCTGAACGGCAGATAGCCGGTGGCGTAGAACAGCAGGAAGCTGGTGCCCAGCGACGGCGTCCGGATCACCAGCGAAAAGCCGATCGACAGGAACAGAATCGCCGCCAGCGGCTCCATCACCGCCCACAGGTAGCCGCCGGGCGTGCGCCCGTAGCGGGTCGACATTTCGCGCAGCATCAGCGCGGCAATGGTGCGCAGCGCCGCCAGGCGGCGGGGGGCGGTGCCGGGCGGCTGCGCCGGGGCAGGGGGGGCCGCCGCAGGCGCGGCGGGAGATGAGGTGTTCATGAAGGCCGGCTGTGAAAGTGTGGTTGTGAACGGCTGCGCCGCAGGCGATACTATGGAAGAAAGCACAGGCAATTACAAACCGCAGAAATGCGGGACAGGCAGACAATGACACAGGACAGCCAGGCGCCCGCGGCAGACCGCTCAGAGCCGCAGGAACCGGAGGAAACAGGACGGGCCCGCGCGGGCAAGCCGCGGGGCGGCCGCAAGCGGCGGCGCGGCGGCGCGGCCGCGGAGCCGGTGGAGCTGCGGCCGCAGCAGCCGGCCGCGGAGACCGAGGCGGAGGCGGCGGAGACGGCCGCGGACGGGGCCGCGGCGGACGCCGGGGACGGCCCGGACGCCGGGGACGCGCCGCCGCAGCCGGGCAGGTCCCGCGGCCGCCGCCAGAAGAAGAAGCTGCGCAAATGGCGCAGCCAGGCCCGGGCCGCGCTGGCCGAGCTGGAGGCGGTGCGGGACCAGCAGCCGGCCTTCCCGGTGGCCCGCTCCGCCCATATGAAGCGGCGGCACTGGGGACTGGCGGCCAGCTTTGTGCTGATGGTGCTGGCGCCGCTGGCGGCCACGGTGTTCTACCTGTTTGCGGTGGCCGGCGATCAGTATGCCTCCACCGCCGGCTTCACCGTGCGCAGCCAGGAAAGCTCCGGCGCCAATGACCTGCTGGGCGGGCTGGCCAGCTTTGCCGGCAGCAGCACCGCCTCCGACAGCGATATCCTGTATGAGTTCATCCAGAGCCAGGAGCTGGTGGCGGCGGTGGAGGCGCGCACCGGCCTGAGAGCCCATTATTCCGGCCGCTGGCCGCAGGACTGGGTGTTTGCGCTGTGGCCGCGGGCCACGATGGAGGATCTGACCTGGTACTGGCAGCGCATGGTGCGCATCGCCTATGACGGCGGCTCGGGGCTGACCGAGGTGCAGGTCACCGCCTTCGATCCGCAGATGGCGCAGGCGATCACCCGCGCCATCGTCGAGGAAAGCCAGATCCGCATCAACGCGCTCAACGACCAGGCCCGCGCCGATGCGATGCGCTATGCCGAGGCCGATCTGGCGGAGGCGCTGGAGCGGCTGAAAGGCGCCCGCGAGGCGCTGACCCGGTTCCGCACCCGCACCCGCATCGTCGACCCGGAGGCTGACATCCAGGGCCGCATGGGGGTGATGAACAACCTGCAGCAGCAGCTGGCCGAGGCGCTGATCGAATACGACCTGCTGGCCGGCTCCGTGGCGCCGGGCGACGTGCGGCTGAACAAGGCGCAGCAGAAGATCGACGTGATCCGCGCCCGCATCGACAGCGAGCGCCAGACCTTCGCCTCCAGCAACACCGACACCGGCGGCGTCGGCGAGGACTACCCGTCGCTGATCTCGGAATACGAACGGCTGACGGTGGACCGGGAATTCGCCGAGGAGGCCTACCGCGCGGCGCTGACGGCGCTGGAGGCGGCGCGCGACGATGCCGCCCGCCAGAGCCGCTACCTGGCCAGCTACATCACCCCGACCCTGGCCGAGGCGGCGGAATACCCGCGCCGCCATGTGCTGAGCGCGCTGATCGGGCTGTTCCTGCTGCTGGTCTGGGCGATCCTGGTGCTGATCTTCTATTCGATCCGCGACCGCAACTGACGGGCGGGGGCGGGAAATGGCACAGATCCGGTTCGAGAACCTGACCAAGAGCTTCCGGCTCAAGGGCGAGCGCAAGGTAATCGTCGACAACCTGAACCTCACCCTGCCGGAGGGCAAGTCGCTGGCATTGCTGGGCCGCAACGGGGCCGGCAAGTCGACGCTGCTGCAGATCATCGCCGGCACCCTGCATGCCGATTCGGGGCGGGTGGTCTCGACCGGCACCCTGTCCTGGCCGGTGGGGCTGTCGGCGTCGTTCCACAAGGACCTGACCGGGGCGGAAAACGTCCGCTTCATCGCCCGCATCTACGGGGTTGACTGCGACGACCTGGTGGCCTTTGTCGAGGAGTTCGCCGAGCTCGGCAAATCCTTTTACATGCCGATGCGCAGCTATTCCTCCGGCATGCGCTCGCGGCTGACCTTCGGGGCGTCGATGGGGATCCGCTTCGACACCTATCTGATCGACGAGGTGACCGCGGTGGGCGACAAGTCGTTCCGCCGCAAGAGCCGCGAGGTCTTTGCCGACCGGATGAAGCTGTCCAGCGCCATCATGGTGACCCATTCGATGAAGCAGGTGCGCGAGTTCTGCAACGCCGGCCTGGTGCTGGAAAAGGGCGAGATGCGCTATTTCGAGGACCTGGAGGAGGCGATCGCCGTGCATGAGGCGATGCTGGCCTAGCCGCCGCCCGGCAGGGCAGGGCGGCTATTCGGCGGCCAGGCTGGCGCCGCCGGCGGCGGCCGGGACCTCCTCGGCGATCGGGGTCGGGAAGCGGTTTGCCAGGAACAGCGGGATCTCCCGGTTCCACACCTCGTCATTGTGGCTGTCGCCGCCGTCATTGAGGCAGAAGGTGCGGATCTTGCGGCCTTCCTCCAGGGTCCGCAGCTCGCGCTGGATATCCGGGGCGGTGTTCTTGAGCAGCCGGCTGCGGTAGGCGATCCGGGTGCCGGCGCCGGTGGCAAAGGCATAATGGTGGAACAGGAAGGACACGGTGGAGACATCGCCGGCCGAGCGGAACTGCGCCTGCCGGGTGCGTTCGAAGGCCTCCGGGAATTCCGCTTCCATCTTCTCCAGCACTGATTTCTTCAGCGCATAAGGCGCGTGCTTGTGCAGCCGGGACGGCACCAGCCCGAAGCGGCGGCGCATCAGCTCGGCGCCGTTGCGGGCGGCGTTGAGGTAATCCTTGTCCTCGGCGCGCAGCGCCCCGTTGACCACGCCGTAATCCTCGAGGTTGGCGTTGCACTGGCCGTTGGCGGCAAAGAAATAGGCCTGCGGCAGCGGCTCGTTGATGAAGAAATCGTCGTTCAGATAGAGGAAGTTCTCCGCCAGCCCGGGAATCCGGTGCAGGAAGCTTTCGATCGCATGCGAGTTGAAGGTGGGCAGGCAATGCGCCGGGATCACCTCCGTGTGGTCGACCCAGACCAGCCGCTCCGAGGGCTCCAGCCACTCCGGCGGCGGGCAGTTGGAAAACACGAAAATACGGTTGATCCAGGGCAGGTAGCGCTCCACCGAGCGCAGCGAATAGCGCAGCTCGTCGCGGTTGGTGAACCGGGCCAGGCTGCGGGCGTCGGCCTCATGCTCGGCGGCCTCCTGGGCGATGCCCTTGGCCGCGGCATGCATCGCCTGCCAGCCGGGATCGCCGTTGTTGACCCAGGTGTAGACCAGGTCCACCGGCGCGCGCGGCGCCTCATCCGGCAGGCCGTCCAGCAGGTCGCTGCAGCGGTGCAGCCCGGGACGGTCCAGGACGCCCTGCAGCGAGGCGTGGATATGGCGCAGGAAGCGGTTGCTGCTGTCGCGGCTGTCGGCCTTGTCCTCCTGCTGGAAGTAGAGGCTGGCCTGCAGCCGGGTGGTGAGCCCGGCGGGCCAGCACAGGGTCATCTGCCGCCGCGGCTGGCGGCCGCGGGCGGGGTCCCATTGCAGGGGGCTGCCGAGGCTGGCTTCCAGCACCTCCCGGAAGGCCGCCAGATCCTCGGCGCGCAGCCCCAGGTGCAGGTCGTTGCCGCGGCTGGCCGGGAAGACGATCACGGCCATCTCCCGGGCCGCCGCCGTCACCGCGGCGCTCAGCCGGGCGGCGGCGTCGGGGCTGGAGAAAAACGCATCGCCGCCGAAGGCCGGGGTCCGGCTGAGCGCCGGGATCTGCGCCGCCACGCTGTTGCCGGGGCGGAAGCTGCGGCCTTGCGGGGCGGCGCCGCCGCGGCCGGCGTTCAGCCGGCAGTACAGGCGGCGGGCCATCGGGCCAAGCAGCGGAACCGGAAGGATCAGGGCCCGGAGGCGGCGCTTGAAATTCGGCATCGGTGTGGCAATCCGCCTTGTGGTATGTGGTTTTCATCCGCGGCCGGACCCAATGTCCCCGGCCCGGCGCAGCGGCGGCCGGAGCGGCGGCCTGCTGTTCCAATGCCACGCTGCAGGGGCTTTGTCAAAAACCCTGCGGCAGGCGGCGGCGGCGGCGGCCGGGAAAGCCGTGCGCAGGGCGTCGTCTCTTTGTTATGTTGCGGCTATAAGCAAAGTGCGGAACTGACAAAAAGGATACGGCCGCTTTGATCATCACCCACTCCAAGGTTCAGACGCTGCAGCCGGTCTGGGCCGATTTCTGCGGCTATTCGCTGATTTTCGAAAACCTGTCGCAGCCCGGCCGGGAGCCGCGCACGGCCACCTTTGCCGATGACAGCGAATCCCTGGCCTTCTTTGCCGCCGCCGCGGCGGCGCTGCACGGCATCGGCGCCGAGGCGCTGATGCGGCAGCTGCTGCTGTGCCTGCTGCCGCAGCACAGCTACCATGTCACCGCCGTCGACCTGATCAACGCGGGCAATCAGAAGAAAGTGGCGCTGCGGGCCGCCCGCAAGGCGGCCAGGACGGTGGCCCTGGCGGCCCGGGATCCGCAGGCGCTGCCGCCGTTCCTGGCCAAGCTGGGGCTGACCGGCGGCGCCAATGCGCAGTTCCCGGTGCGGTTCCGCTTCGGCGGCCTGGCGGCGCTCAACCGGCGGGCGCTGGTGATCCGGCTGGAACCGGCCGGACCGGCCGATGACCGGATGCTGGAGCGGATGCTGGACTGGCGCAGCGGCGTGCAGCAGCGGCTGGAGGAGAAGACCGGGCTGGCGCCGTCGCCGTACCAGGCGCATATGACGCTGGGCTATTTCGCCAGCCGCACCCTGGCGGAGCAGGCGCCGGAGCTGCTGGCGGCGCTGGAGCGGACGCTGGAGCGGGCGCTGGCCGGGCGGGTGCTGCCGGTGGCGGCGGCCGGGCTGTACAGTTTCACCTCGATGGAGCGGTTCCAGCGGGTGCCCGGCTGAGGCCCGGCCCCGCCGTCCGCCCGCTGCCCGCCCGGCGGGCGCGGCCCGGCGGGCGCGCAGGGGGCCGGCAGGTGTTTGACAGGTGTTTGACAGGGGCCGCGGAATCTGGAAGAGAAGCACGATACAGCTCAACCGCGGGGACAAAAGGTGAAGACGTTTCTTTTGGGCGTGGGCTGCCAGAAGGGCGGCACCACCTGGCTGCACCGGTATCTGAGCATGCATCCGGCCTGTGACTTCGGGTTCCGCAAGGAATACCATGTTTTCGACGCGCTCTGGATCCGGGGCGCCAAGACCGGCAAGTTCTACCGCTCGGCGCTGGCCGACCTGGCCCGGCGGGCGCGGCGCCAGGCCAAGCGCCAGGACCGCGAGACGGTGGAGCGCAGCGGCAAGGCGGCGCTGCAGCTGCAAAAGGCGCTGCAGCATGTCTCCTTCTATACCGATCCGGAAAACTACGCCGATTATTTCGACTGGCTGCACGGCTCCCGGCCGGGGCTGCAGCTGGTCGGCGACATCACCCCCTCCTACAACGGGCTTCCGGCGGAGAAATTCGCCGCCATCCGGGAGATGCTGGAGCGCCGCGGCTTCCGGGTGAAGGTGATCTTCCTGATGCGCGACCCGGTCGAGCGGATCTATTCCGCCACCCGGATGCGGATCCGCGACCAGCAGGGCAAGCCCGGCAAGCAGGGCAAGGAGCCGCTGGCCTTCTTCAACAAGCGCTTTGCCTGGGGCGATGTCGAGATGCGCACCCGCTACGAGCACACCTTCGGCGCCCTGGACCAGGCCTTTGCCCCCGAGGATGTGCTTTACGGCTTCTACGAGACCCTGTTCACCGATGCCGAGGTGCGCCGGATCACCAGCTTCCTCGGGCTGGAGTACATCGACCCGGATTTCGAGGCCCAGGTGAATGCCTCCCCCCGCACCGCCGAGCTGGACAGCGGCAGCATTGCCAAGGTGCGCAGCTATTACGACGCCACCTACCAGGCCGCCATGGCCCGGTTCGGAGAGGACCGTATCCGCGCCATCTGGCCCCACGCCTGATGGCCCCCGCATTTTCCGCGCGCCCCGGCGCCGCGGCATAGGACGAGACCCAAGATGACAGACCGACCCAAACTCAATTTCCTGCGCCCGGCCGGCCCGGCCGCCGGCCCGGTGCCCCTGGTGGCCCATCTGGGGGCCCATAAGACGGCGACCTCGCTGGTGCAGAAGTATTTCAAGGCGAAGCGGAAATACTATCTGAAGCAGGAGGTGCTGGCGCTGACCCGCGGCGAGGTCAGCCCCTATATCTCCTGGGGCGATCAGATTCTGGAGGACCCCGGCAAGCTGAACGGCTTCCTGCATGAAAAGGCGGCCGCGGCGCCCGGCTGCAGCCTGCTCCTGTCCAATGAGAACGCGCTCGGCCGCCCGTTCAAGACCCGGCCCGGCCTCTATCCCGACCACGGCAAGATCATCGACGGCCTGCCGGCCGCGCTGGAGGGCTTCCGCCCGCGCATCGTCTATTCGATCCGCCCGCCCTGGGAATTCCTGGAATCCTACTACCTGCAGATGGTGCACCAGGGCTATTACCAGACCTTCAACCAGTACATCGGCGATCTCGACCTGGCCAAACTGTCCTGGACCCCGATCATCGAGCGGCTGCAGCAGGCCTTTGGCAAGGAAAACGTCTCGGTGATGGATTTCGGCCTGATCCGCCAGGGCCAGGAGGTGTTCCTGAAGGAATTCATCAGCCGCAACCTGCCGGAGGGGGTGGTGCCGGACCTGGAGTATGACGCGGTGCACAACGCGTCGATCTCCGACCGCGGGCTGCAGATGGCGCTGCGGGTGAACCCGCTGCTGCGCCCCGGCGAGACCGGTGTGGTGCGCCGCTTCCTGCAGGAGCATTTCTCCAACCGCACCGAACCGCGGCCGCTGCTGATGAGCGAACAGCAGAAGAGCGAGCTGAAGGCGCGCTACGAGGATGAATACAACGCCCTTGTCCAGCAGAGCTGACCCGGCGGCGGCCGGGGCTTCCGCCGCCGCGCCGCTGGTCTCGGTGGTGATGCCCGCCTACAACGCCGCCGCGGTGCTGGGCCGGGCGGTGGCTTCGGTGCGGGCGCAGACGCTGGCGGACTGGGAGCTGCTGATCGCCGATGACGGCTCGCGCGACGGCACCGGCGCGCTGGCCCGCGCCGAAGCCGCGCGCGAGCCGCGCATCCGGGTGCTGGCGCTGCCGGAAAACCGCGGCGCCGCGGCGGCGCGCAACCTGGCGCTGGCGGCGGCGCGCGGCCGCTACATTGCCTTTCTCGATGCCGATGACACCTGGCTGCCGCAGAAGCTGGCGCGGCAGGTGGGCTGGATGCAGGCCGAAGGCATTGCCTTCAGCTACACCAGCTACCTGCGCGGCGACGGCCAGGCCTGGAGCCTGCGGCGGGCGCCCGCCAGCGTCACCCGCCGCCAGCTGCTGCGCGGCAATGCGATCGGCTGCCTGACCGCGGTCTGCGACCGGCAGATGCTGGGCGATTTCACCATGCCGGGCTTCCGCCGCCGCCAGGATTACGCGCTGTGGCTGCAGCTCTTGCGGCGGGTGCCGCAGGCCCATGGGCTGGACGAGCCGCTGGCCTGCTACTGGCGCGAGAAGGGCCGCGCCAGCCTGTCCTCCAACCTGCTGAAGGGTGCCCGCGGCACCCTGCAGGTCTACCGCGAGCAGGAGCAGCTGTCCTGGCCGCTGGCGCTGTGGTGCCTGCTGCGGCACCTGTCCCGGCATCTGCGGCCGCGCCGCCGCCGGCCGCTGCCGCCGGGGGCGGCGCCATGACCCGGCTGCCGCTGGCAGACCACCTGCTGGCCGCGCTCGGCAACCCGGCGCTGGCCCGGGAGGCCGCGGGCAAGCTGCTGGCGCGCCGCCGGGGCCGCCGCCGCCCGGAGGCCCCGGCGGCCCCGGCGGCGCTCGGCCTGGCGGCGGCGGACGGCTGCGGCCGCCGCCTGGTGGCGGCGCTGGCGGCGCATCTCGGGGTGCTGCGGCTGGCCGATGACGGCTGGCGGCAGTGGATCGGCGTCTCCGCCGCCAGTTTCGCGCCGGTGCTGCAGGCGCTGCAGCAGGCGGCCCCGGAGGCCAGCCTGCACCCGCTGGGCCAGGCCGGGCGGCTGACCCCGGGGCAGGCGCTGAAGGCGGGGGCGCTGCGGCTGCGGCTGACCGGCCGGGCGGGCAGCGCGCTGATCGACCTGGAGCGCTATGAGCCGCGCGGCCCCGGCCATTGGGTCTCGGCCAATGCCGCCAATGCGGTGGCCCGCGCCCTGTTCAGCGACTGCCTGGAGGCCCCCGGGCTGCAGGAGGCGGAGCAGCTGGCGGGCGCGCCCTCGCCGGAACAGCTGCGCGACCGGCTGCCGGTGGATCTGGTCTGCACCTGGGTCAGCCATGCCGATCCCGGCTGGCAGCAGCTTTATGCCGCCCATGCCGGCAGCTACCGCGGCGGCACCGATGCCGCCGCGATGACCCGGTTCCACAGCAATGACGAGCTGCGCTTCCTGCTGCGCTCGGCGGCCTGGAACCTGCCCTGGCTGCGCCGCATCCATGTGGTCAGCAACTGCGCCCCGCCGGACTGGCTCGACCGCGGCCATCCCGGGATTGCCTGGGTGGACCATGCCGCGGTGCTGGCGCCCGCCGACCTGCCGACCTTCAACTCGCATGCGATCGAGGCCGGGCTGCACCGGATCCCCGGCCTGAGCCGCCGGTTCCTCTATGCCAATGACGACATGTTCTTCTGCCGGCCGCAGGAGAAGGCGGGTTTCTTTGCCGCCAGCGGCGCCTCGCTGGCCTTTCTGGAGCCCGGCGCGATGGCCTGCGGCGCTTTGGCCCCGGCGGCGCCGGACTACCTGAATGCGGCGCGGGTCTCGGCCGGGCTGCTGCAGCAGGTGTTCGGGGTGCGGGTGGCGCGGCTGCACCAGCATGTGCCCTATGCGCTGAACCGGGAGCTGCTGCGGGAGATCGCCGAACGCTTCCCCGATGCCATCGCCCGCACCCGCGCCAGCCGCTTCCGCAGCCCCGGGGATGTCAATATGACCAGCTTCCTCTACCACCATTACGCGCTGCTGCAGGGCAAGGCGCAGGAAGGCCGCATCGAGGCGGTGTTCGCGCGCTCCAGCGACCTGCGCTGGCGGCAGCAGCTGGAGCGCGCGCGGCGCCGCGGCTGCGATGTGCTGTGCCTCAACGAAGGCGGCACCCGGCCGCCGGGCCGCGACTGGCACCGCCACAGCCGCCGCTGCCTGCAGCGGATGTTCCCGCATCCCGCCCCCTGGGAACGGGCGTCCGGAGCGCGGCCATGACGGCGCTGCCGGAGCTGACCGTCGCCGTCTCCACCATCGGCGCCCGGGTGCTGCAGCTGGCGCCGGAGCAGCTGCCGCCGGCGCCCGGGGTGCGGTTCCTGATCGTGCTGCAGCTGCCGGAACCGGTGCCGGAGGCGGAGGCGGCCGCGCTGGCGGCGCATCTGCAGCGGCTGGCGGCGCGGCCCGGCATTGCCGTGCTGCGGCTCGAGGGCAGCCGCGGCGCCGCCCGCAGCCGCAATGCGGCGATGGCCGCGGCCGAGACGCCGCTTTTGCTGTTTGCCGATGACGACCAGGGCTTCGACCCCGCAGGCTGGCAGCAGCTGCGGCAGCTGTTTGCCGCCCGGCCGCAGCTGGATTTTCTCTGCGCCCGGCTGCGCACGCCGGAGGGCGGCTGGCGCAAACCCTACGGGCCGGAGCGGATCCGCCCGGTGCGGCGGCTCAACTGCCTCAAGCTCGGCACCCCGGAAATGGCGCTGCGGCTGGCGCCGGTGCGCGCGGCAGGGGTGCAGTTCGATCCCCGCTTCGGGGCCGGCGGGCCCTGGCCTGCGGGCGACGAGTTCATCTTCGCCTCCGATTGCCTGGCCGCCGGGCTGCGCGGCTGCCATGTGCCGGTCAGCCTCGGCGATCACCCGGCGGACAGCTCCGGGATGGCGCTGGACCGGGCAGCGCTGGCGGTGCGGGTGGCGCTGTTCCGCCGCGCCTTCGGGGCGTGGGCGCCGCTGCTGCGGCTGGTCTTTGCGCTGCGCCACCGCCGCCGCATCGGCGCCTGGCGCAGCGGCCTGGATTTCGTGCTGAACCGCCGTCTGCGGCGCTGAGCGGGCGGCAGCTGCCGGTGCGGCGGATTCCCGCCCAAGCGGTTTTTGGCGGCTGGCCGGTTACACGTTATGATAGGGTTCATATGATAGGCATTATGTTTGAAGAACCGCCAGCCCCGGCTGGCGGATTGCAGGATCGCCGCAGGGCGCAGAAGTTTTTCAGCGGTGTTGTTTTCAGAATTGCTTTTGGCGGAACATGAAGGCACTGCCGTACACAAAGAGCACGAGGCCGGGATTGGCAGATGGTATTGAGGGCAGGCAGGCATGTATAATCTGATCAGCGCGCTGTCGCGCAGGCAGAAGTCCTATGTCTTCCTGGCTGTGGATCTGGCGCTGCTGCCGCTGGCGCTGCTGTTCACCCTGGGGGTGCAGCCGCTGCCGGACCCCGCGCTTGCCACCCTGGCCCTGCTGCTGCCGGTGCTGCCCTATGTGCTGGCCGGCGCCGCGGCGCTGGCGCTGTGGCTGGGGCTGCCGCATGTGCAGCTGAACGCCTATGAACGCCATGCCGCGGCGCAAAGCGCGCTGCTGGCCGGCGGCGCGGCGCTGGGGCTGGCCCTGCTGGCGGCGGCCTTCGGACCGCCGCTCGGGCCGGGCACCTATGTGGTGTTCGCGATCTGCTATTTCCTGTTCATGGTGGTGGCGCGCGCGGCGATGCTGCAGCTGGTGCTGGCGGTCTACCGCCGCGCCCGGCCGCGCTGCCGGGTGCTGATCTACGGCGCCGGCAACACCGGCACCCAGCTGGCCCAGGCGCTGAAGGCGCATGACGGCATCGATCCGGTCGCCTTTGCCGATGACAATTCCTCGCTGCAGGGGCTGACCCTGGTCGGGCTGCCGGTCTATGCGCCCTCGCGGATTGCCGGGATCGTGCAGGCGCGGGGGATCCGCCGGGTGCTGCTGGCGATGCCCTCGCAGAGCCAGCCGCGCCAGGCCCAGATCAGCCAGCGGCTGCAGAAGCTGGGGCTGGAGGTGCAGGCGCTGCCCTCCTTTGCCCAGCTGATCGGCGAGGAGGCGCTGGTCGACAAGCTGACCCCGGTGGCGCCGCAGGCGTTTCTGGGCCGGGCCGCCCGCGACGTGCCGCTGCTGGAGGCGGCCGGCGCCTACCAGGGCAAATCGGTGCTGGTGTCCGGCGCCGGCGGCTCGATCGGCTCGGAGCTGTGCCGCCAGGTGCTGGCCTGCCGGCCGCAGAAGCTGGTGCTGTTCGAGCTCAGCGAGCTGGCGCTTTACAATGTGCATCAGGAGCTCGGGCCGCTGGCCGCGGATGCCGGCATCGAACTGGTGCCGGTGCTGGGCTCGGTCACCGATCCGCGCCAGGTGCGGATGGTGCTGAACCGGCACGAGGTGCAGGTGGTGCTGCATGCCGCCGCCTACAAGCATGTGCCGCTGGTCGAGGCCAACCCCTTGCCCGGCCTCGCCAACAATGTCTTCGGCACCCAGACCCTGGCGCGCGGCGCGGCGCGGGCAGGGGTCGAGCGCTTCATCCTGATTTCCTCCGACAAGGCGGTGAACCCGGCCAATGTGATGGGCGCCTCCAAGCGGCTGGCGGAGCTGATCGTGCAGGATCTGGCCACCCGCTTCGGCACCCGCACGGTGTTCACCATGGTGCGCTTCGGCAATGTGCTGGGCTCTTCCGGCTCGGTGGTGCCGCTGTTCCAGGAGCAGATCAGCCGCGGCGGCCCGGTCACCGTCACCGACGCCCGCGTGAAGCGCTTCTTCATGACCATCAGCGAGGCGGTGCAGCTGGTGCTGCAGGCCGGCGACATGGCCCAGGGCGGCGAGGTCTTCGTGCTCGACATGGGGGCGCCGGTGCCGATCCTGCAGCTGGCCCGCCAGGTGATCGAAAGCGCCGGCCACAGCGTGCGCGACGCCGCCAACCCGGAGGGCGACATCGCCATCGAGATCATCGGCTTGCGCCCCGGCGAGAAGATGGAGGAGGAGCTGACCCTGACCGAGGAGCTGATCCGCACCCGCCATCAGAAGATCTTCTGCGCCCGCGAAACCGTGCTGTCGGAGATCGAGGTGGCCGGCTTCCTGCGCAGCCTGCGCCAGGCGGTGGCGGCCGGCGACGAGGCGGCGGCGCGGCAGGTGATCCAGCGCTGGGTCGAGGGCTATTGCCTGCCGCCGGAGGCCGGCCGCAAAAGCTCCTGAGCCGGTCCGGGCGCGGCCCGGATGCGGCCCGGATGCGGCCTGAGTGCGGCCTGGCGGCTGCAGTGGCGGCGAAACTGCGGCGGCGGCAATTGAACCGGCCCCGCGTTCCATGCTCTAAGCGGCACAACAGACCACAGGGCCGGGGCCGCAGGAACCGGCAGCAGGCAGTTCCAAAAGGCAGGTTTCCCCCGTGACACCGATCAAGACCCTTCTGCGCCGCGCCGGAGCTCTGGCCAGACTTCCGGCGGCGGCGCTGCCTGCCGCGGCGGCGCTGCTCTGCCTGGCGGCCCGGCCCGGCCCGGCGCAGGTGCCGCAGATCACCCGCGCCCTGCCGGATGCGGCGCCGGGCACCGAGGCCGCGGCGCCGCGGCTGAAGCCGCTGCCGCCGCCCAGCCTCAACTTCTTCGGCACCCCCGGCATCATCGACATGCCAAGCGCCGAAATGCTGCCGGACGGCCAGTATGCGGTCGCCTATTCCTGGTTCGGCAACCAGGCCCGCTACAACATCACCTTCCAGGCGCTGCCCTGGCTGTCGGCCAGCTTCCGCTACAACGGCATCGGCAACTGGAACCAGGGCGGCTTCGGCACCTATTACGACCGCGGCTTCGACGTGCGCGCCCGGCTCTGGCAGGAGCAGGGCTGGCGGCCCGCGGTCACCCTCGGGCTGCAGGATTTCGCCGGCACCGGCATCTATGCGGCGGAATACCTGGCCGCCACCAAGCATTTCGCCACCCCCGCCGTCACCGCCGCCGGGCTGCCGGGGCGGCTGAAGCTGACCGCGGGCCTGGGCTGGGGGCGGCTGGGCAGCCATGGCGCGATCGGCTCCCTGGGCGGCAGCCGCCCGGATTTCGCGGCCGGCTCCACCGGCGGCAAACTGTCCTACGACCAGTGGTTCCGCGGCCCGGCGGCGCCGTTCGGCGGCATCGAATGGCAGCCGGATGCGCGGCTCAGCCTGAAGGCGGAATATTCCTCCGACGCCTATGTGACCGAGACGCAGACCGCCGATGTCTTCGAGCGCAGATCCTCGCTGAACTACGGCATCGAATACCAGTATTCCGACCGGGTCCGCCTCGGCGCCTATTACCTGTACGGCAGCGAGATCGGCTTTTCCGCGCAGATCCAGCTCAACCCGAATCATCCGCCGGCCCCGATGGCGGTGCCGGCGCCGCATCCGGTCATCCCGCGCGCCCAATGGGCGGCGGAAGACCGCCACTGGCGCCAGGACTGGGCCGCCAGCGAAAGCAAGACCCGCAAGGTCCGCGACCTCGCCGCCGAGGCGCTGAAGGCGGACGGGCTGGTGCTGGAGGCGATCACCTTCACCGGCACCGCGGCCGAGCTGCGCTACCGCAACAACCGCTACCGCTCGCAGAGCCAGGCGGCGGGCCGCGCCGCCCGCGCCCTGGCGCAGACGCTGCCGCCCTCGGTGGAGACCTTCCGGCTGGTGCCGGTGCGCCGCGGCACCGGGCTGGCCGCCATCGAGGTGCGGCGCTCCGACCTGGAGGCGCTGGAGTTCGACCCGGAAGCCGCCGACGCGCTGTTTGCCGCCGCCGGGGTGCAGGACGCCGGGCCGCTGCCGGAGGCGGCGGTTGTCTCGGGCGAGCTGTACCCGGCCTTTGCCACCTCCATCAGCCCCTATACGCAGCCCGCCTATTTCGACCCCGAAAAGCCGTTCCGGCTGGATGCCGGGCTTGATTTTGCCGCCTCCTATGCGCCCGCGCCGGGCTGGCGCATCGCCGGCGCCATCCGCCAGCGGGTCTGGGGCAACGTGAAGAACGGCCGCGCCTCCAACTCGAAACTGCCGCATGTGCGCACCGACCAGGTGGAATACGCCCAGTTCGGCACCACCCTGGAGAACCTCTATGTGAGCCGCCTGTGGAAACCCGGGCGCAACCTCTATGCCCGCGCCACCGCCGGCCTGTTCGAAAGCATGTACGGCGGCGTCTCCGGCGAGGTCCTGTGGAAGCCGGTGAACAGCCGCCTCGGCCTGGGGCTGGAGGCCAATTACGTGGTGCAGCGCGAGTTCGAGCAGCGCTTCGGCTTCCGCGATTACAGGACCTTCACCGGCCATGCCTCGGCCTATGTCGAGCTGGACAGGGGCTATCTGCTGCAGCTGGACGCGGGCCGCTACCTGGCCGGCGACTACGGCGGCACCGTCAGCCTGAACCGGGAGTTCGACAACGGCTTCCTGGTCGGCGCCTTCTTCACCCTCACCGATGTCTCGGCCGAGGATTTCGGCGAGGGCTCCTTTGACAAGGGCTTCCGCTTCCGCATCCCGGTGGACTGGCTGCTGGGCAAACCGTCGCGCTCCGGCTTCGGCCTGACCATCCGCCCGACCCAGCGCGACGGCGGCCAGCGGGTCGGGGTGCCGGACCGGCTTTACGGGCCGGTGCGCGAGGCCCACCGCAAGAGCCTGGAAGATCAGCGCGCGAGGTTCTGGGAATGAGCATGATCCGGATGACGGCCGCCGTTCTGGCGGCGGCGCTGGCGCTGGCGGGCTGCAGCCGCGGCCCGGAAAAGACCCAGGCCGAGGTCGAGGTGCTGCAGGCGGTGGCCGAGCAGTTCACCCGCCGCCGCAGCGCGCCGCCGCCGCCGGTGCAGCTGACCCGGGCGCTGCTGGACAAGCAGACCCAGGCCTATATCGAGGTCAGCATCGAAAACCGCGGCGCCACCGCCTATCTGACCCGCAGCCTCAGCCGCCGCGACAGCAGCCCCGGGCAGATCGAGGTCTGGCGCACCCAGGACAATGTGTCGCTGGCCCTGCGCAACGGCATGGTGATTGCCACCCGCGGCCTCGGCGGCGGCCTGTTGTCGGCGCAGGTGCCGGCCGCGGACGGGGTGGCGGGCCCGGCACGCGGCGGCGCGCGGCGCTATGCCCTGCGCGCCGAAGGCAACGGCCAGGCGGTTCTCAGCATGGCCTGCAGCCTGCAGGATCTCGGTCCCGATCCGGTGGAGATTGTCGGCCGCAGCCATCCCGCCCGCCATCTGCAGGAGCGCTGCGAGGGCGGCGGCGGGGTGGTGGTCAACGATTACTGGGTTGATTCCCGCCCCGGGCGAAATCAGGTCTGGCAGTCGCGGCAATGGGCCGGGCCGGAGACCGGATATGTGCGAATCCGCCAGCTGCGGCTCTGAACCGGCGCCATTTTCCGCCCGGTTCCCGCGGCATTGCGGCAACGGGCGGAAAAAATCCGCAACGCAAACCGGATTTCAACAGTTTTGCTGATATTCCATACGTTGAAATGGAAACCGGCCTCCCCTAAGGTCGCCTCAACGCACCTTTCCATAGTTCTCCAGAGGAGTTTGAAAATGAAAAACGTTCTTACCGCGCTGACCCTGGCTGCCCTGGCTTCGGCCACCGCCGTATCGGCTCAGCAGACCCCGCCGCCGGCTACCGGCGGTGAATCCGCAGGCGGCGGCATCGGTGCCGCCGGCGGCCTGAGCGCGGGCGCCATCGCCGGCGCCATCGCCGGCCTGGTTGTGCTGGGCGTGGTTGCCAACGACGACGACGACGTCACCACCACCACCACCACCACCACCACCAACTGATCCGGTACCGGGCCTGGGGCCCGGAGCTTGTGAACAGAGACCGCGGAACGGGCCTTCAGGGGCCCGTTTTTTCATGCCCGGTCAGCGGATCAGCCATTCCTCCACATCCGCGGAGATCTGCCGCATCCGGATCCAGCGGCGGCCTGCGGGCTGGCCCTTGCGCAGCCTGAGCTTGCCGAGAAGCCCCGCCAGCGCCCATTCCGGTCGGGCGGCGCGCGGCCGGTAGGGGCGGGCCGGGTCAAAGGCGGGGTTCTGCCGCGGCCTGCCTGACGAATCGCGCAGGACCGTGCCGTAGGCGTCGCGCCGCCAGCGGTGTTTCCATGCGCCCATGTCGCCGTCGCCCACCACCGCCGGGTTGCCGCTGATCACGCCCGCGGGCTCCTCGCCGGCGGCGGCGGGGCGGATCCTGTCCCCCTCCAGCACCACCGAGAGGCCGCGGCGGTCCTCGGCGCCGGGGTTGCCGTCAGCCCATTCGAACCATTCCGCGTAATCGGCGCCGCCGCCGGACCAGGCGCCGGAGCAGCTGCCGTTGCCGTCCGCCCCCAGCCGGAAGTCCGGGCTGCCGCCGCCGGCCAGCAGGTAATCGCTGCTGCCGCCGGCGATTTCCAGATGCGCCGACGGGCTGGCGGTGCCGAGGCCGGCATGGCCGCCGGGGGTGAGCGTCAGGGCGGTGTCCCAGCTGCTGCCGCCGCCCGAGACCTTGAAGGAGAGATCGTCATTGCCTGCCAGGCCGATTTCGGCGCGGCCGCTCCAGTCCGACTGGAACAGCAGCGACGCGGTGTCGCCGCTGGCCGCCTTGTTCAGTTTCAGCTGGTGGCCGGCCCCGTCATGGGTCAGCAGCGTCGCGGGGCCGGAGACCGCCAGCGGGTTGGCCGCATCCGCGGCGGTGCCGACCCCGAGCCGGGCCAGGTTCTGGGTCTTTGCCGGCGGCAGGATCCAGGCGCTGCCGTCCCAGATCCGGAGCTCGGCTTCGGCGGCCCCCCAGGCGCGCCAGCCGGGCCGCGGCGCCAGGAACAGCCAGCCCTCGCCCTGCCAGACCGCGATCTCATGCGGGTGGCCGGCCCAGGCATCCGCTGGCGCCGCCGCCAGCGCATGGGTCTCGCCGATGCCTGGGCTGGCGGGCGGCGCGGCGGCGCCGAAGCCTTCGACGCGGAGCTGCACCAGCGCATCCAGGAGCTGCAGCGCCTCGTTGTGGGTGACATGTTTCTGCGCCTGGCCCGGCATCAGATAGGGCAGGGCGAGGATCGGCGAGGTCTGGGTCATGGGGGCGGGCTCCTGGGGCGGGGGAAACGGGTCCGCGCCAGACTGCCAGAGCCGGGTCAAGCAGGCGCTAACGGGGCGTGCGCCGGGTGCGCAACAGGGGGCAGCGGGCGCAGGCGGGCAGGGGCGGCGGCCGCGCCTGTTCCAGCCCCGTTCCCTGCCTGTTCGCGCAATTGTCGTCAATCTGTAAACAATGTCCCTGATTTCGCCCGTTTTGCTTCCCGCTTTGCGCCCGGCGGCCCGGTCAGGGTCAGCCCCGGGTCGCAAGCGCAAAGGAGCGGGTTATGGCACTGGCATTCACCGGACGGTTCGCCGCAGAGGATCTGATTTTCGGTACCGACCTGCGCGATCTGGAAATCGCGGTGCAGGACGGCCAGGCCACGCTTTATGCGGCCACCGGAATGAACGGCGGCATCAGCCGCTGGCAGCTGGCGGCGGACGGCAGCCTGCCGCAGGCGGCAGGCCAGCAGCTGCACGGCCAGGCCGGGATCCGGACCGGGGAGTTTCATCTGGCGGCAGCGGGCGGCGGGCGGCTGGTGCAGGGCCAGACCAGCCAGGGCGACCTGGTCTTTTATCAGCTTGAGAGCGATGGCAGCCTCGGCAGCCGGGACCGCGCGGCGCTGAGCGGTGCCGATGCCGGCGGCTTTGGCGCGGTGGCGGTGCTGGAGCTGGCGGATGGCAAGGCGGCGTTCTACGCGGTGGGGGCGGCCAGCGGCGGCCTGCAGGGCTGGCAGCTGGATGCGGCGGGCGGAGAGCTGGGCCGGACCGGCGCCGCGGGCGGCAGCGGCAGCTACAGCCTGGACCCGGCGGCGCTGCTGGCCACGGTGCAGACGGCGGACGGGCCGGTGCTGCTGGCGGCGGATGCGCAGGGGCTGCACAGCTACCGCGCCGATGCCGCCAGCGGCGCGCTGCGCCCGGCAGACGGTCTGGGGGCGGAGCAGGGGCTGTCCGTCTCCGGCATCACCGCGCTGGAGGGATTCGAGGCGGATGGCAAGGCCTGGGCGCTGATCGGCGCCGCGGGCAGCAGCTCGCTCACCCTGGTGCGGGTGAAGGCGGACGGGGACCTGCGCTTTGAGGCGCAGCTGCAGGACACCGCGATGACCCGCTTTGGCGGCCTCAGCGCGCTGGAGGTGGTGGCGGCGGACGGCCATGTGCTGGTGCTGGCGGCCGGCAATGACGGCGGCCTGAGCCTGTTCACCCTGGCCCCGGGCGCCGGGCTGATCCACCTGCAGAGCCTGGAGCATGTGCCCGGGCTGGGCTTGCAGAATGTGACCGCGCTGGAGGCGGTGGCGGCGGGCGGCATGCTGCAGGTCTTTGCGGCTTCGGGGGCGGCGGGCGGCATCAGCCAGTTCACCCTGCCGCTGGCGGATCTGGGCGAGGTGCGGATGGCGGCGGCGGCAGACGCGCGGCTGGACGGCAGCGGCGCGGATGATGTGCTGGAGGGCGGCCGGAGCGGCGCCAGGATCTATGGCGAAGCCGGCGATGACGTGCTGGTCGCGGGGACCGGCGGCGGCTGGCTCACCGGCGGCAGCGGCGCCGATAGCTTTGTGATCAACCCGGCGGCCGAGGGGGTGACGGTGCGCGATTTCACCCCCGGGGAGGACCGGCTCGACCTGTCGCTGTTCACCGGCCTTTACAATGCGGGCCAGCTGAACGCGCGGGAGCGCAGCGCCGGCATGGTGATGGAGGCGGAGGGCACCCGGATCGTGCTGATGAGCGCGGATGGCGCCCCGCTTGCACTGGAGGATGTGTTCGGCCCGTCTCTGCGCTTTGCCTTCCCGGAGCGGCAGGACCCCGGCGTGACCCTGCCCGGCGGCGGCTTTTACGGCGGCAGCGGCAGCGACCGGATCGGCGGCACCGGCGGCGGTGACGGGATCTTCGGGCTGGGCGGCAAGGACCGGCTGGACGGCGGCGCCGGCCGCGACACGCTGGCAGGCGGCGACGGCCGCGACACGCTGCTGGGCGGCGCGGGCCGCGACCGGCTGGACGGCGGCGGCGGCCGCGACACGCTGCTGGGCGGCGCGGGCCGCGACCGGCTGGACGGCGGCGGCGGCCGCGACACGCTGCAGGGCGGCACCGGCGATGATGTGCTGAAGGGCGGGTCCGGCGATGATCTGCTGCGCGGCGGCGAGGGGGCGGACAAGCTGTTTGGCGAGGCCGGCACCGATCTGCTGAAAGGCGGCAGCGGTGATGATGCGCTGCAGGGCGGCTCCGGCAATGACAGCCTGGCCGGGGAAGACGGCGATGACCTGCTGGCGGGCGGCGGCGGCCGCGACCGGCTGGAAGGCGGCGCGGGCCGCGACCGGCTGGACGGCGGCGCCGGCCGCGACACGCTGCAGGGCGGCTCCGGCGACGATGTGCTGAAGGGCGCCGCCGCAGAGGATCTGCTGCGCGGCGGCGCGGGGGCGGACAAGCTGTTTGGCCAGGCCGGCGCCGATACGCTGCAGGGCGGCAGCGGCGATGATGCGCTGCAGGGCGGCTCCGGCGATGACAGCCTGGCCGGGGAAGACGGCGATGACCTGCTGGCGGGCGGCGGCGGTCGCGACCGGCTGGAAGGCGGCGGCGGCAGCGACCGCCTGGAGGGGCATTCCAGCCGCGACACGCTGCAGGGCGGCGGCGGGGCGGATCTGCTGGACGGCGGCGCCGGCGATGATCTGCTGCGCGGCGGCAGCGGCGCCGATGTGTTTGTCTTTGCCGGCGGCCACGGCGATGACCGGATTGCGGATTTCACCGCCGGCAGCGACCGGATCAGCCTGGCCGGCACCGGGGCCGGCCGCTTTGGCGAGCTGGACATCAGCCGCGCAGAGGGCGGCACGCTGATCAGCACCGGCTCCGGCAGCATCTTCCTGGACGACCTGGGGCCGGGCCAGCTGGGCGCGGATGATTTCCTGTTCTGAACCGGTGCCCGGCGGGGCTAGCCCCGCCGGAAGATGTTGCCGATGGTCTGGAACACGATGTCGAAATCGAAGCACATGCTCTGATGGCGCTGGTAGATCAGGTCCAGCCGCGCCTTCACCGGCACGCAGAGGCGGGAATAGACCGCGTCGGTTTCTTCCGGGCTGCCGCAGCGCGCCAGCAGCGCCGCCTCATGCTTGTGATAGGTGATCGAGGCCAGCCCGGTGACGCCGGGGCGCGATTGCAGCACCCGGGCATAAAGCGCCGGGTGCGCCTCGACATACTGGCGCAGGGGCGGGCGCGGCCCGACAAAGGAAATGTCGCCCCTGAGGATGTTCCACAGCTGCGGGAACTCATCCAGCCGTTTCGAGCGCAGCCAGGCGCCGGTGCGGGTGATGCGGGCCGATTTGTCGCCGCCCGAGACCCCGGCGTCGCTCTCCGCCACCGTCATCGTCCTCAGCTTCCACAAGGCAAAGGGCTGGCCGGGCGCCTTCATCCGCTCGGCCACATAGAACAAGGGCCGCCCCTCCTTCCACAGCAGCCAGGCCATCAAGAGCAGCAGGACAGGGCCCAGCAGCAGGATCAGCAGGGTGGCAAAGAACAGGTCGAACAGCCGTTTGCGCCAGGTCATAGTGATGTGTGCTCCACGTTTATCTGCCCGCCATATCAGGCTCTAACAAGGCCCATTCCGCCGCCATCTCTGCCGGATCGGCCGCTGCCAGCGGCGCCGGCAGCAGCGCCTGCAGGCGGGCAACGTCCAGCGCCACCTGCGGGATTGCCGCCGCCGGGGCCGGGCGGGTGGCAAAGGGCAGGCCCGCCGCCTGCAGAAGCGCGCCCATCGCCACCGGGCCCGGCTGCGCCACATTCAGCACCGGCGGCAGCGCCGGCGCGGCCAGCAGGGCGCCCAGCACCCGGGCCAGGGTCTGCACGCCGATATAGCTGCGCCGGGGGGTAGCGCCATCGGCGAAACGGTCCAGCGCAAAGCCCTCCCGCCAGCCGCCGAGAATGGCATCCAGCCCGGCGATATTGCCGATCCGCAGGGCGCAGACCGGCACGCCCAGCGCCGCCCCCAGCGCCGCCGCGCGCGCCTCCATCTCCGCCTTGGCGGCGCCATAGGCATTGGCGGGCTGCAGTGCCGCGTCCTCTGCCAGCAGGCCGCCCCGGGCGCCGTAGACCGCCGCCGAGGAGGCCAGCAGCACCCGGGCGCCGGCCGCCGCCGCCGCCCGCACCGCCGCTTCGCCGAGGCGGATATGGTCTGCCATGTCTGCGCCGCTTCTGCCCGGCACCGGCCCGGCCAGGCAGAGAACCGCCGCCGTGCCCTCCGCGGCCCGCGCCAGCGCCGCCGGCTCCGCCAGCGGATCGAAGACGTGCCAGCTGCCGGGACCGGCCTGCGCCCGCCGCGCCTGCAGCCGCAGCCGCAGCCCGTCCGGCGGGACCAGCTGCAGCAGCCGCCCGATCCGCCCTGTTGCGCCCAGAACCATTGCGGCGGGATTCGCCATCTCTGCTGCCCGTTCCTGTTGAACCCTCTGCCCCAGCCCAGTATCCTTTGCCCGGACAAAAATCAAAGCGGTTCCCCCGGACAGACGCCGCGGCGGACCCCAGAGCGCTTCAATGACAGGCATCCGATGCTGAAACTTCTTCCCTGGCTGGCCGCTGCCGGCCTGATCCTTCTGCCCGCTGCCTGTTCCCGCCTGCCCGGCGGCGCCCCCGCCAGCGAGGAGATCCTGAAGGAATCAGGCGAGGCGGATGCCGATTTCGCGCTCTACCGGGTGAACCGGGCGCTGCTGCCGGCGGTGGCGGCCTGGCCGCCGACCGGCAAGCAGGAGCGGCTCAGCTGGCTGCCCGCCCATCAGGGCGCCAAGACCCAGATCATCCAGCCCGGCGACCAGCTGTCGTTGAGCATCTGGGACAGCAACGACAATTCGCTGCTGACCTCGGCGGGCCAGAAGATGGTGCAGCTGCAGGACATGAAGGTGGCCGCCAACGGCGCCATCTTCATGCCTTATGTGGGCGATGTGAACGTCAACGGGCTGACCCCGGACCTGGCCCGGGCCCGGCTGCAGCAGGCGCTGGAGCCGGTGGTGCCGTCGGCCCAGGTGCAGCTGGCGATGGCCGAGGGGCGCGGCAATTCGGTCGACCTGGTCTCCGGCGTCGCAACCCCCGGCACCTATCCGATGCCGGACCGCAACTACACGGTGATGGGGCTGATCTCGGCCGGCGGCGGCATCAGCGCCACCCTCAACAACCCGCAGATCCGGCTGGTGCGCGGCCGCAGCATCTATGGCACCTCGGTGGACAATCTGTTGAACAATCCCCGCCTCGACACCCTCTTGCGCGGCGGCGACCGGGTGTTCGTCGAGGAGGACGAGCGCTATTTCCTCTCCTTCGGCGCCACCGGCGAGGAGGATCTGCACATCTTCACCAAGGACGAGATGTCGGCGATGGATGCGATGTCGGTGGCGGGCGGCTTCCAGGACGGCAAGGCGGATCCCAAAGGGCTTTTGATCCTGCGCGAATACCCGGCCGGCGCGGTGGCGCCCGGCGTGCGCGGGCCGCGCCAGCAGCGGGTGGTGTTCTCGCTCGACCTCACCTCCGCCGACGGGCTGTTCTCGGCGCGCCAGTTCCAGATCAACCCGGGCGATCTGGTGATGGCCACGGAATCGCCGGTCAACGACGTGCTGACCATCTCCAACATCTTCGGCAATTTCTTCGGCGTGTTCAGCCGGGCGGGGGTGATCGACTGATCCGCCCCGCCCGGAAACCGGCCTGAATCCGGGCGGTTCCGGGCGTGCCCGGCCGCCCCGGGCGGCTGACGGCGGCCGGGGCCAATCCCCGGTTGCTCAAAGCCCCCCTGCGCGCTAGGAAATCCCCGATTGCTTTAGTGCCTACCGCTTTGAAAAGGGACCTCAGATGGACCAGGCTTCGGACGTCATTTCTCCTGCCGCTTCCCAAACCGGCTGGCGCGCCGGCATGGATTTTCTGCAGGCGGCAGCGGAACGGCCCGACGCGCCGGCCTTGACGGTGGAGGGCCGCAGCTACACCTATGCGGAACTGCGCACCGCGGCCCAGGCGGTGGCGGCGGCGGTTGCCGCCCGCGAGGCCGAAGGCCAGCAGCCGGTGGTCGCCTTTTATGCCCACCGCGGGCTGGCCAGCTATGCGGCGGTCCTGGGGGCGCTGCTGCGCGGCTGCGCCTATGTGCCGCTGAACCCGAAATTCCCGGCCGAGCGCAATGCCGCGATCCTGGCCCGCTCCGGCGCCGCCTTCCTGGCCCACCGGCCCGCCGATGGCGCCGTTGCCGCCGCCATTCTGGAGGCGGCCGGCACCGCGGCGCAGCGGCTGGAGCTGGGCGCGGACATGCTGGCGGCGGGCAGTGCCGGGCCGCTGCCCGAAGCGCGCCGCGACAATGCCTATGCCTATGTGCTGTTCACGTCCGGCAGCACCGGGGTGCCCAAGGGGGTGGCGATCCGGCATGCGAACCTGCAGGCCTATCTCGACGCCGTCTTTGCGATGACGGATTACGGCCCCGGCGACCGGCTCAGCCAGAATTTCGATCTGACCTTCGATCTGTCGGTGCATGACATGTTTGTGGCCTGGCGGGCCGGCGCGCATCTGGTGGTGCCCTCTGCCGCAGACCTCGAGAACCCGGCGGAATATGTCCGCGCCCATCAGCTGACCTGCTGGTTCTCGGTGCCGACGCTGGGTCAGAAGATGCTGCTGCAGGGCGCGCTGCAGCCCGGCGCGCTGGCGGGTCTGCGGCTGTCGCTGTTCTGCGGCGAGGCGCTGCCCGGCGATCTGGCCGAGGCCTGGGCCAAGGCCACCGGCCAGCGGGTCGAGAACTGGTACGGGCCGACCGAGGCGACGATTTCCTGCACCTGGTACCGGATCCCGGCCGGCGGCAAGGCCGCCGGGCAGGCCGGCCTGGTGCCGATCGGCGCCGCCTTTCCCGGCATGGAGACGCTGATCGCCGGCGAGGGCCTGGCCCCGGTGGCCGAAGGCGAGTCCGGCGAGTTGCTGGTCAGCGGCCCGCAGGTTGCCGATGGCTATCTCAACGACCCGGAAAAGACCGCCGCCGCCTTTGTCCGGCGGCCGGCGGACGGCAAGCTCTACTACCGCACCGGCGACCGGGTGAAGGCCGGGCCGGACGGGCAAATCCAGTTCATCGGCCGGATCGACAACCAGATCAAGATCCGCGGCTACCGGGTCGAGCTGGGCGAGATCGAGGCCCGGCTGCGCGCCGCCAGCAACGGGCACAACGCCATCGCCGTGCCGCTGCCGCTGAACGCGCCGAACCCGACCGCGCTGGCCGCCGCCATCGAAGGCTACAGCGGCGATGAGAAGGCGCTGCTGGCGGCGGCGGCGGAAACGCTGCCGGACTACATGACCCCGTCGCGGCTGATGTCCTTTGCGCAGTTCCCGCGCAATGCCTCGGGCAAGATCGACCGCGGCGCGGCGGGCGCGCTGCTGGCCGCCGCGCTGGAGCAGGGCAGCGGCGGGGACGGGCCCGGGCGCCGGGGCGAGAAGCGGCGCCGCAAGCTGATCGCGATGATCCGGAAGATCAACCCGGCGATCGCGGCGGAGGACATCCTGTCGGCCGGCAACCTGATGGACGCCGGGCTCGACAGTCTCGGCTTTGTCACCTTCACGGTGGAGCTGGAAAAGGCCTTCGGGCTGGAGCTGGACCAGCAGGGCGTCAGCGCGCTGTCCTACCTGCCGCTGAGGAAAATCGCCCGGCTGCTGGCCGAGCGGCGCAAACAGAACAAGGCGCTGCTGGCGGCGGCCGGACGCAAGAAGGCCGGCGGCAAGACGGGCGGCGGCAAGAAGGCGCTGCGCAAGGCCCGGGGGCTTGACCTCAACGGCGCCGCCGCCGCCGCAGGCATCAAGACCGGCGGCCGGAAAGCCGGCAAGGGAAAAGCCGGGGGGAAAACCGGGGCGGATCTGCACGTGCGCGGCCAGCGGGCGATCAATTTCATCGAGACCTTTCCCGCGCTGGTCCGCGCCGCGGACAAGCCGCTGGCGCTGTTTGCCGGCTCCTCCGGCTTCCTGCGCGGCATTTCCAGCCAGGACATCGAAGCCCGCGCGGCGGCGCACGGGCTGGAGATCTGTGCCGCCAATGCAGGCATCGGCGCGCTGAGCGTGGAAGGCATTGCCCAGCTTTGCGAATTCACCCGCGACACCCTGAAGGCAGCCGGCAAGCGGCTGCACTGGGGGGTGGCGGAACTGGACCCGATGCACCTCAGCGTGCTGCCGCCGGCCGGGGATCTGGAAATCGTGCAGGACTATCTGGCCGGCCGGATCAAGGCGCCGGCCGCCGGCGGCGGCGGCGACAGCCTCTGGACGCTGGAAACCCGCGGCACCCTGAGCCCGCGCGGCACGGCAGCGGCGGCCCCGGCGGAACCGGACTGGATGAAGCGGCGCAACGCGGAAATCCGCGACATGTTCCTGGGCCAGGTGGCGGTTGACGACAGCGCCGTCCTGACCTGGCTGCGCGGGGTGCGGGCGCTGGCAGAGGTGTCAGACCATCTGGCCGTGGCCATCCACCCGCTCAACCACCCCTCGCTCGGGGCGGAGCGGGCGGCGCAGGAGAGCGATCTCTACGCCGTGCTGCTGCAGGAACTGGGCGCCGAGCTGGGCCTCACCATCATCGACGATCAGGCGTTTGAGCTGGCGGCCGATGACTTCCTCGACAAGAACCATGTCAACTGGTGGCAGGGCAGAGAGAAATTCTCTGCCCAGCTGGTCGACCGGATCATGGCTCAGAGCGTGTAGCCGTAGCGCTCCGCCGCCGGAAAGGTGATCTCTTCCGCCATCCGGTGGAGATCGGCGTGCCGGGCATCTTTCCAGCTGTCGGCGGCCTTGATGGTGATGTCTTCGGCGCGCGCCTTCAGCACCCCTTCATTGGCCGGCGGGAACAGGTGCAGGTCGTCCCAGGACACCTTGGCCTCCGACCCGCTGGTGAAATTGGCGGTTGAGCTGTCCCGCCCGGCCCAGGCCAGGATCTCCCGGATGGTGTCGCGGGGGGCGGCGGTCAGATCCTCGTAGCGCAGCAGCTTGAAGCGCTCCGGGGCGGCGGCGCCGATGCGGGAAAACAGCTTCTGGCGCAGCCGCCATTCCCGGCTCTGGCCGCGCAGCCGCTTGATGTCGGACTGGCGCTTGGACCAGCTCACCGCCACCGCCCGCGGGTCGCGCACCAGGTTGAGCGTATACAGGGTGACGGTGCCGGTCAGGCTCAGCGCATAGGCCTGTTCCGGGGATTTGGAGCTGTCGATCAGCATCCGCCCGCCGGCCGCTTCGGAAGCGGCGCCGTAAAGCTCCGAAAGGCCCGCAAGATAGGCGGCGTGATCCGCGCGCAGCCGGGCCTGCAGCCCGGCGTTGTTCCATTCGTGGTTGCCGCGGGCATCCTCCTTGAAGGCGGAATACCCCTTGGCCAGCCTGGGCAGCGCCCGCGGCTTTGCCAGCTTCCGCGTCACCTGCGACCAGAAGCTGCACTGGGCGAGCGGCCGCTGGCAGCTGCAGTCCGCTTCCCGGCGGATGGCCGCAGGCAGGTCGCGGATCTGGCCGATATTGCAGGTGTCCCCGTTCTGCGCCAGCAGCATGGACAAGAAGGTGGAGCCGGTCCGCCCGGAGCCGCCGATATAGAGCACTTCCGCTGTCATATTCATCTCTCTCAAACTTGGCTTTGCGACCCTAGCGGCAAAGATTTTCCGGATCAATCGCAGCCCCGGAAGGGGGCGCAGCCGGGGGTCTGCAGCCTCGTGTTCTACGCAAAGATGCCGGCCCGTGCCAGCCTGTTCTGTGCCCGGCCAGGGTCCTGGCATAATCCGTATTATGGTGAATGCTGGCCTAGCGCAGCAGCCCTTCCAGATAGGCGCCATAGGCGTTCTTGGCGAATTTATCCGCCTGGCGCTGCAGCTGCGCGTCATCGATCCAGCCCGCCTCATAGGCGATCTCTTCCGGGCAGCCGGTCTGCAGGCCCTGGCGCTCCTGCAGGGTGCGCACGAAATTGCCCGCATCCAGCAGCGAGCCGTGGGTGCCGGTATCGAGCCAGGCATAGCCGCGGCCCATGGTCTCGACCCGCAAGGCGCCCTCATTCAGGTAGCTTTGCAGCAGGTCGGTGATCTCCAGCTCGCCGCGGGGGGAAGGCTGCACGGCGCGCGCCCGCTCCGGCGCCGAGCCATCGAGGAAATACAAGCCCGTCACCGCGTAGTTCGACGGCGGAACGGGGGGTTTCTCGATGATCTCCCGAGCCTTGCCATCGGCGTCAAACGCCACCACGCCATAGCGTTCCGGATCGGCCACGTGATAGCCGAAGACGGTGCCGCCCGATGCCTGCCCGTCTGCGGCGGCCAGCAGTTCCGGCAACCCGTGGCCGAAGAAGATGTTGTCGCCCAGCACCAGCGCCGCAGGCGCGCCCGCCAGGAACTCCTCGGCCAGGATGAAGGCCTGCGCGAGGCCATCGGGCGAGGGCTGCACCACGTAAGAGAGCGAAATCCCCCATTGGCTGCCGTCGCCCAAAAGGCGGATGAACTGCTCCTGGTCCTGCGGCGTGGTGATCACGCAGATCTCGCGGATGCCCGCCAGCATCAGCACGCTGAGCGGATAGTAGATCATCGGCTTGTCATAGAGCGGCAGCAGCTGCTTGGAGACCGCCATGGTGATCGGGTAGAGCCGGGTGCCCGAGCCGCCTGCCAGGATGATGCCTTTCCTTGCCGTCATGCCACTTCTCCCAAATCCTTCAAAATGTCATCCAGGCCCAGCCGCCAGTCCGGCTGCGGGAGCCCGAAAACAGACTCTAATGCAGAGCAATCAAGCCTGGAATTCAGCGGCCGCGCCGCAGGCGTTGGATAGGCGGATGTTGGAATATCCTCCACCGCGCAGGCAATTCCGGCCTGCCTGAAAATCTCCCGGGCAAAGCCCGCCCAGCTGGTCTGCGGCGCGCCTGCCAGATGATACAGCCCGGATTTTCCGGGATCCGCAATCAGCTGCCGCGCCATCTCCAGGCAGGCACCGGCAATGTCGCGCGCCGGGGTCGGGGCGCCGATCTGGTCGGCTACAATGGTCAGCCGCTCCCGCTCTTTTCCGAGGCGCAGCATGGTTTTCACGAAGTTATGCCCGTGCGCCGAGACCACCCAGGAGGTGCGCAGAATGGCATAGGCGCCGCCCGCCGCGCGCACCATCTTCTCGCCTGCCAGCTTGGAGCGGCCATAGGCGTTCAGCGGGGCGGCGGCGTCACCGGGCTGCCAGGGTGCCGTGCCGCTGCCGTCAAAGACGTAATCGGTGGAGACGGTGACAAAGGGGATGCCCAGTTCCGCGCAGGCCGCCGCCATCGCACCGGGGGCGGCGCCGTTGATCACGTTTGCCAGCGCCTCTTCTTCTTCCGCCTTGTCGACGGCCGTGTAGGCGGCGGCGTTGATCACCGCCTGCGGCTCTGCCTCGCGGATGGCCGCGGCGCAAGCGCCGGGATCGCCCAGATCCGCCTGGTCCCGGCCCAGGCAGGTGACGCCGTCATGCGCCGCCAGTTCCCGCGCCAGCTGGCCGGTCTTGCCGAATACGAGGATCATATGCGCTCTCCAAGCTGTTCCGCCCCGCGGCCCCCCCACCCGCGGCCGGGGACTGCCCTCTGCGGCTTATCTGACGTCACGTCCCCGCACCCTTGCCGGTGCCCAGCCGCCGGCCGACACCGTCGCGGTCCTGCAGGGCGCGCCACCAGCTCTCGTTGTCCAGATACCATTGCACGGTGCGCTCCAGCCCTTCCTCGACCGTGACCGAGGGCCGCCAGCCCAGCTCGTCGCGGATGCGGGAGGGATCGATCGCATAGCGCGCGTCATGGCCCGGGCGGTCGGTCACGAATGTGATCTGGTCCTTGTAGGACTTGCCGTCTTCGCGGGGGCGCTTGGCATCCAGGATTTCACATAAGGTCCCGACCAGCTCCAGGTTCGTGCGCTCGTTCTCGCCGCCGATGTTATAAGACCGCCCCAGCGCGCCCTTTTGCACCACCAGCAGGAGCGCATCGGCGTGGTCCTCGACATAGAGCCAGTCGCGCACGTTGGAGCCGTCGCCGTAGACCGGCAGCGGCTTTCCGGCCAGCGCATTGAGGATCACCACCGGAATCAGCTTCTCCGGGAAATGATAGGGGCCGTAGTTGTTGGAGCAGTTGGTCAGCACCACCGGCAAGCCATAGGTCTCGTGCCAGGCCCGCACCAGGTGGTCGCTGGCGGCCTTGGAGGCCGAATAGGGCGAGCGCGGATCATATGCGGTGTCTTCGGTGAACATCGCCGCGGGGTCGGCGGGCAGGCTGCCGTAGACCTCGTCGGTGGAGATGTGGTGGAAGCGGAACGCCTCCGGCCGCCCCGCCTGCACCCAATACTTGCGCGCGGCTTCGAGCATGTTGAAGGTGCCGGTGATATTGGTCTCGATGAAATCGCCCGGCCCGTCGATCGAGCGGTCGACGTGGCTCTCGGCGGCCAGATGCATCACCGCGTCCGGTTCATGGCGCGCAAAAACAGCGTCCAAGGCGGCGCGGTCGCGGATGTCGGCCTGCTCGAATGCGTAATCCGGGCTCTCTGCCGCCTCCGCCACATTTGCGAGACACGCGGCATAGGTCAGCGCATCGAGGTTCACCACCTGATGGCCGCGCGCCACCGCCAGCCGCACCACCGCCGAGCCGATGAAGCCCGCGCCGCCCGTGATCAGCAGTTTCATGCCTTATCCCTCCCACGCAAACGGGCTGCCGAAATCGGCCAGCCGCGGCGCCGCGGCGTCCTTTTCGCTCAGCAGCGGCGTGCCGCCGAAGCCCCAGCCGATGCCGCAGCTGTCCCAGGCCACCGCGCCGTCGCAATCGGGCGCATAATAATCGGTGCATTTGTAGATCACCTCGGTGTCCGGCACCCGTGTGATGAAGCCGTGCAGGAAGCCCTTGGGCACCAGGAGCTGCTTGCCGTTCTCCGCCGTGAGCTCGATGCCGAACCACTGGCCGTAAGAGGGCGAGCCCTTGCGGATATCCACCGCCACATCGAACAGGGCGCCCTGGCCGCAGCGCACCAGCTTGTCCTGGGCATGCGGCGGCGCCTGGAAATGCAGCCCCCGCAGGGTGCCCGCCTCGCGCGACAGCGAGTGGTTGTCCTGCACGAAGTCCAGCGCGATGCCGTGCTCTTCCAGCCGCCGCTTGCTCCAGCTCTCGCTGAAGAAGCCGCGCGCATCGCCGAACCGTGCCGGCGTCAGCACCTTCAGTCCCGGCAGTCCCGTCTCGTCTATCTGCATCGCACCCGTCCCGCCCTTGGGGTCATTCCGTTTGCCCACACCTAGCCCCGGGCTGGCGGCAGGGCAACAGCCCGGCGCTCTGCTGCGGCCCGCGCTTGCATCCGGCCGCGCTGCCCGGCAAGCATGTGTCCATGAAGATTTTGTTTGTGCATCAGAACATGCCCGGCCAGTACCGCGAGCTGGCGCCCTGGCTGGCGGCGCAGGGCGGCCATGAGATCGTCTTTCTGACCCAGCGCGGCGGCGTGCAGCTGGAGGGGATCCAAACGATTGTCTACAAGCCCTTCCGCACCCCGGAAAAGGATGCCTTCGGCCTCTCCAAGGACTGGGAGGCGGCGGCCGGCGCGGGCCTCGGCGCGGCGCTGGCGGCGCGGCAGCTGCGGGACGCGGGCTTTACCCCCGATATCATCATCGGCCACACCGGCTGGGGCGAGCTCTTGTTCATGAAGGACCCCTACCCCGGCGTCCCGGTCATCGGCTTTTTCGAGTATTTCTACCGCACGGAGGGCGGGCTGGTCGGCTTCGACCGGGAGAACCCGCCCAACGACCAGGCCTATTTCTTTGCCGAGGCGCGCAATTCGGTGCCTTATGCCAGCATCGAGCTGGCCGACCGGGGCCATGTGCCCACCGCCTGGCAGCGCGACCGCTTCCCGGCCAGCTTCCATGACCGGATGTATCTCTGCCATGACGGCATCCGCACCGACAGGCTGGGGCCGGATCCCGCCGCCACGGTGAGCCTCGGGCGGCTGGAGCGCCCGCTCAGCCGCGCCGACGAGGTGGTCACCTACATTGCCCGCAACATGGAGCGCGCCCGCGGCTTCCACATCATGATGCGGGCGCTGCCGCGGATCCAGGCGCAGCGCCCGAACGCCCGCATCCTGATGATCGGCGGCAACGAGACCTCCTATGGCGCCGAAAGCCAGCACCCCGGGGGCTTGCGCGGCGAGATGGAAGAGGAGCTGGGCAGCAGCGTCGACTGGAGCCGGGTGCATTTCCTCGGCAAGGTGCCTTACGCCGACCTCACCCGGATCATCCAGATCAGCCGCTGCCACATTTACCTCACGATGCCGTTTGTGCTGAGCTGGTCGCTGTTGGAGGCGATGGCGATGCAGGCCACCGTGGTGGCCGCCGATGTGGCGCCGGTGCGCGAGGCGGTCCGCCATGGCCGGACCGGGCTGCTGGTGGATTTCTTCAGCCCCGGGGCGCTTGCCGACCAGGTGGCCGACGTGCTGGCGAACCCCGGCGGCTATGCCCATATCGGCCCCGCGGCCCGCGCCCATGTGGTGGAGAAATACGATTTCCTGAGCCGCTGCCTGCCGGAGCATATCGCCGAGATCAATGCCCTCGTGCCGGAGGCACGGAGAATTAAGATCTGAGCCGGAGGCACGGAGAATAACGCTCTGGCCGGAGGCACGGAGAATAACGCTCTGGCCGGAGGCACGGAGACTAAAACCCTGGCCGGAGGCGCGGAGACGAAAACCCTGGCCGCAGATGCGGGGAAGCCCCCCGGCCGCAGATGCGGCAGCGCAGGCTCCGGCCGGGGCGGGGTTCATGGCGTCCGGCGGCCGCCCCGCCGCCGCGGCCGTTCCGGACAGCATCCGGGCCACCGGCCGGATGCGGCGGGCCCCGGCCCCGCCCGCATCCGGCAAGCAGCGCCAGGCCCGGAGGCCGGGCGCCTGTCGGGTGGCTGCGGCCGCACGGCCGGCCCGCTCAGTGGCGCTGCGCCTGCGGCGGCAGCTGCTCGGAGGCCCAAAGCGCGGCCTGGGTGCGGTTCTTGGCGCCGATCTTGCGGAAGCAGGTGCGCAGATGCACCTTCACCGTGGCTTCGCAGATGCCCAGCTCATTGGCGATGCTCTTGTTGGTGGCGCCTTCGGTCAGCTTGGCCAGGATCAGCTGCTCGCGCTCCGACAGCCCGTGCCCGTTGCGCTGCGGCGCGCGCGGTGCGGGCAGCGGCTGCACCGTCATCGCGCCGGATGCGGTGTCCGGCAGCACAATGCGGTAGCCGTCCTGCACCACCTGCAGCGCGGCAATCAGCGCCCCCGCCGATTTGCGCTCCGGGATCACCGCCTCGGCATACTGGCTGAGGGCGGCCTGGGTGGCGGCCGGGCAGTGATCGCCGGTGATCAGGATCAGCTGCGGCGCGTCATTGGCGGCCCGGAACGCGCCGAGGTCCTCCTCCAGCGCGGTTCCGGTGTCATGGCTGTAGAACAGGACCAGGTCCTGCGCGGGCAAAGGCGGCAATTCCGCCAGGCTGCCGCAGCAGTGCCCGGTCTCGTAATCATGTGCTTCACAGATGGTCAGAAACATGTCCCTGAGAAGCCTGCTTTCCCCCACAACGTGAACAGGCATCAATAACTCCTTTACTCGCAACATTGCCGGATCCTGCATCCGGCCCGTCCCCCAGGAGCGCGCTTTTGCGGCCAGCCCACCCCCGCAGGCTGCCTTTGCTGCAATGCGCCGCCGCTCCCTGGAACATACTCCCCCGCCTGCTGCCGTGCTGGCCCCGGCGGCGCTTGCGCACCGCCGTTTCCGGATCGTGGTAAAAACAGAACATGCCCGGAAAAAACATCCTGGGCCGGGCAACGCAGACGGGCGTCCAAAACACTTCTGATGCGCATTGCTGTGGATAAACCGTAGCGAATCCAGCCGTTCTTGTTAAGAAACTTCCCCTCATGGAGCAGCGCTTTTTGGCTGGCCGCCTGCGCCCTCCGCCCCGGATGCCGCCTTATCCGGCTGTTTTTCCACACGATCTGCCCCGGGGCTCTTACCCCGTTGGCATTGTCCCCATTGGGGAAACGCTGTGTTTCCAAGCCGGTTCTTACAATTTTAAGAGATTTTATCTTTCAAGCAAACAACCGTGGGTTTCTTCGATTCGCCCGCCCTGCCCCAAGCGGCTACCCCCATGGTGGTATTTTGCCGTGCCCGGCGGCCGGCCCGCCGCTGCCGGCCCGGCCTTAGGCGTACCCCCTCTGCCCGGTTTGCCGTTCCGGGCGCTGTGCTACCTTCAAGGCATTCATTATGTCATGCCGGGGGGCAACATGGTTATGTTGAGTGCGTCCGTTTCGCAAACGGGCAGGTTGTTGTTTTCGAGGTCTCTTCAAAGGCAAATCGCTTCTCTGACACAGATGGCCCTGGTGCAGCCGGGGCACCGCCGCGCCCCGGTGCTGACCAGCGCCGCGGGCCTGGGCGAACCCTGCCCGGATGCCGCCGCCGCGGCGCTGCGGCGGCAGCTGCAGCCCGGCGCGGCCAAGGGCTTCAGCCTGCGCCGCGCGGGGGGCGCGGCGGCCCGGGCGCTGGCGGCGCAGCTGCCGCGGCAGCCGGAGCCGGCGGCGGCGCTGGCGGCGGAGCTGGCGGCAGGCCGCGGCTGGACCCTGTTTTCCTGCAGCTTCGAGGACGGCAGCGAGGATCTGATCGCGCTGCGGCTGGAAGACGGCCCGCATGACGCCCATTGCGGCGACATCCTGCAGGCGATCTGGCCGGTGCTGCGCGAGGATGCCCTGCGCGAGCTGGCCGGCGAGACCCAGGCGGCGGTGACCAGCGCGCTGTTGTGGACCATTTCCAAGAAGACCGATTCTGCGGTGCTGGTGCTCGACGGCGAGGGCACCCTGCTGCATTGCAATGAATCGGGGCGCGACATGCTCGATGGCGGCGATCTGCTCAGCGACGGCGGCGGCCGCCTCAGCTGCGCCAGCCCGGGCGAGACCGCCGGCTTCTACGCGGCGGTGGCGGAATGCGCCCGCAGCCGCCGCGGCAGCGCCCGCGGCCCGCGCGAGCTGATCCTGTTCCTGGAGGACCGCCACAGCGGCATGCGGCTGCCGGTGTCGCTGACCCGCTACCGCTGCGCCGGCGCCGAGATGCCGCTGGTGGTGGCGATCCTGCCGCGCCAGCCCGACCGCCGCCGCATCGAGATGCTGGCCCAGAAGATGGGGCTGTCGCCTTCCGAGGCGCGGGTGGCGGCGCTGATCCAGCTGGGGCTGACCAACCGCGAGGCGGCGCATATCGCCGGCCTCAAGGAGCAGACCTTCAACACCTACGCCAAGCGGGTGCTGGCCAAGCTGCAGTCGGCGGGCCGCGCCGAGATGGCGCAGCGGCTGACCTGGCAGGCCTCATTGGGGAGGGCGTCATGAACACGCTGTCGCTTGAGGCCCCGGTGCAGGGCCCGCCCGCCCCGGCCGGCAGCCCCGCCGGACAGAACCGGACCGCACCGGAGCGTTCCGCACCGGACCGCTCCGCGCAGGCGCCCGCCGGGCAGGCCGGGCAGGCCGGACCGGATGCCGCCGGGCAGGATGCCGGCCAGGATGCCGGACAGGATGCCGGACAGGGCGGGCCGGACACCCCGTCCCGGCCGCCGCGGCTGAGTGCGGCGGTGCTGGCGCAGATCGCCGCGGCGCTGCGCCAGGGCGGCCCCGGCGGCGCGCCGCTGGCGGCGCAGGCCGACCTGGTGGCGCTGCACAAGCGCCTCGCCGAGATGTTCACCACCCTCAATGAGGGGCTGGGCGCGCAGGCGGCGCAGAAGGCCGCCGCCGACCGCGCCGCGCTGACCGCCCGCATCGATGTGCTGGAGGCGGCGGTGAACCGGATGGAGGGGGCGCTCAGGATCGAATTCGAACCGGTGCTGAAGGCGGCGGTGGCGGAGGCGCTGGCGCAGGCCGCGCCGCCGCCGCGCCGCCGCTGGCGCGGGCTGCTGGCGGCGCTGCTGCTGGCGGCGGCGGCGCTGGCGGCCGGCGCCTGGTGGCACGCGCCGCTGCAGGAGGCCGGCCAGGCCGCCGCCGCCGCGGCCGCAAACCGCACCGGCTGGCAGCTGCCCGGCTTCTGAAACACCTATTTTGTCCCCATTTGGGGGCATCGGCAGCAGCGCGGATGCGCTGCAATACAACCCAGAAGGCACCACGACGCCTTTTTTGCGCCAGACGGCCCCAAAGCAGTTTACCGGGGCCGCGGCAGTGGCGGGGGCACGGACCCGGGCAGCAGCCCGCTGCCCAGCCCCGGACAGTTAACGAGGAGGAAATTCACCATGGGTATCCAAGACCAGAATCCGGACTGGGAAGTCTGCGATCCGACATGCGACATCCGGTTCAGCGACAACAAGTTCGACCCGGACTACAATGACGACACCACCGAGTGGGGCGGCACCGACGGCAATGTGATCAACCTGAACGATCACGACGCCGGCGACAACGCCTCGGCCGGGGCCGGCGATGACGCGATCTACGGCAACCAGCGCAACAACCGCCTGTTCGGCGAGGAAGGCCAG
The DNA here is from genome assembly GCF_025857195.1 of Leisingera thetidis. Classification (NCBI taxonomy): domain Bacteria; kingdom Pseudomonadati; phylum Pseudomonadota; class Alphaproteobacteria; order Rhodobacterales; family Roseobacteraceae; genus Leisingera; species Leisingera thetidis. The sequence goes on from NZ_CP109794.1 coordinate 40,598, forward strand.
GATTACATCGAAGGCCAGGGCGGCGAGGACCTGATCGAAGGCGGCACCGGCAATGACACCATCTTCGGCGGCTGGAACGACCCGGAAACCGCGCATTACGACGAGGGCGACTGGATCGACGGCGAGGAAGGCTGCGATTACATCGACGGCGAAGGCGGCGATGACACCATCCTGGGCGGCGCGGATTCCGACACCATCTTCGGCGGCACCGGCGACGACCAGCTGTTCGGCGATGATGCCGACCGCGACTACAGCTATGAAGACGGCGACGCCGGCGACTACATGTACGGCGAAGACGGCAACGACTGCATGGACGGCGAAGGCGGCGACGACTGGATGTGGGGCGATGCCGGCCAGAGCGATCTGAACGGCGACAACGACTACGACCACTCCAACAACAACGACACCATGTACGGCCGCGACGGCAATGACCGCATGCACGGCCAGCAGGGCAACGACCGCATGGCCGGCGGCCTCGGCGACGACCTGGTGATCGGCGGCATTGGCGACGACGAGATGTTCGGCGACGAGCGCCAGTCGCAGAATGACGACCTCGACTTCGGCGCCGACAACGGCACCGGCAACAAGACCGAGCAGGTCGACGGCGACGACTGCATGCTGGGCGGCGACGGCAACGACACCATGGACGGCCAGGGCGGCAATGACACCATGTTCGGTGAAGCCGACCACGACCTGATGCAGGGCGGCCGCGGCGACGACCTGATGGACGGCGGCGCAGGCGCCGATGACGTCAACGGCGGCGCCGGCCAGGACACCCTGCGCGGCGGCTCCAACAACGACGTGCTGGAAGGCGGCGCCCAGGGCGACCTGATCTTCGGCGACCATGGCAGCAACCTGGGGGTCGAAGGCGGCAAATACGATCCTGCTCACGACTTCGACATCGACTGGGATTGCTGCGACGACGACGAGCAGCCCTCGGTCCAGGCCCATGCCGAAATGGAAGACGGCCTGAAGGAGGTCGACTGCCCGGACTGCTACACCCCGATCGACGAGGGCCCGGACGGCAATGACCGGATCCGCGGCGGCTCCGGCGACGACACCATGTTCGGCGAAGGCGGCAATGACGTCATCATCGGCGGCCGCGGCGACGACCATGGCCATGGCGGCGACGGCGACGACATCCTCAAAGGCGGCCACGGCGACGACACGCTGTACGGCGATGCGGATGACGACTGCCTGCACGGCGAGGGCGGCGACGACAAGCTGTTCGGCGGCACCGGCGACGACACCCTCAAGGGCGGCGACCAGGACGACCTGCTGAAGGGCGAAGACGGCGATGACCGGCTGTATGGCGGCAACGGCGAAGACACCCTGCTGGGCGGCGAGGACGACGACAAGCTTTCCGGCGGCCGCGACAATGACGTGCTGAAGGGCGGCAACGGCGAAGACACGCTCTGCGGCAATGGCGGCAATGACTTCCTCGACGGCAATGACGACAACGACAAGCTGAAAGGCAACGGCGGCGATGACGTCCTGGAAGGCGGCGACGGCTATGACACGCTGTTCGGCAACAACGGCCGCGACTGCCTCTACGGCGAGGCGGACAATGACTACCTCGACGGCGGCAAGGGCGATGACTTCCTGGATGGCGGCGAAGGCAATGACACGCTGTTCGGCGGCAAAGGCAACGGCAACGACTTCCTGAAGGGCGGCGAAGGCAATGACACCCTGAAGGGCGGCGATGGCAAGGATGTCTTCATCATCGACCTGAAATGGGACGGCACCAGCTTCTCGTCCAACGATGGCACCGACAAGATCCTGGACTTCGACATCGACCAGGACCACGACGTGCTGCTGTTCCGTGTCACCAATGTCGGCGACGGCAAGGGCACCTCGGCGCAGGACGCTTTCGAGGAGCTCAATGAAAACGGCGGCGCAACCGTCACCGATGATGGCACCGACACCCACATCTCGGCGGGCGGCGCCACGGTGAAGATCCTCGGCCTGACCAACAACGAGAGCTACTTCAGCTCGCTTGGCCAGGACGCCAATCCGCTCGGCGGCGTTGGCATCAACGCGGTGACCACCGGCGATGCGGGCTCCTACGAGGCGATCCGCGTGCTGGCATCCGACACCGGCTTTGATGACAGCTTCGACAACATCTGGGGTCACACTGTCTGAGCCATAGGAACGGCGGGCCCGGGGGTTGACCCCGGGCCCGTCCAGCCCTGGTTCAGGACAGCGATTTGGTCCCCGGCCAAGGATTGCATCCTTGGACCAGGGCGCTGTTCTCCAGATTATATAACTTCAATTCGTGCAGCCGGGGGGCTACGACAATGAAGGTAAGACGGGTATTTGACGGCCAACGGGGGGTGCTTGCCGCCATCTTCACAGCAAGCATCTTTGTGAACCTCCTTGTCCTGACAGCGCCGCTCTACATGCTGCAACTGTTTGCCCGGGTCATGGCCTCGGGCAGCATTCCCACTCTGATTGCTCTGACCACCGGCGCAGCCCTTGCGCTGGTGTTCTTCTTTCTCTTCGACATGATCCGCCAGCGCCTGGTGGCGCGGCTCGGATCGCGGCTCGAGGCGCGGCTCAGCCCGCTGGTGCTGGAGGGCATGATCAGCGGCCGCCGCCCCGCCGCCCTGGCCCGCGCCGAACCGATCCGCGACATCCAGGAGCTGCGCGGCTTTGTCACCAGCCCGCTGTTCCTGGCGCTGCTGGACGCGCCCTGGTCGCTGATCTTCCTGGCGCTGATCTTCCTGTTCAGCCCGGTGCTCGGCGCGGTGGCGCTGGTCGGCCTGGTGCTGCTGTTCAGCCTTGGCCTGCTCAGCGAGCTGCTGGCCCGGGGGCCGATGGACACGGCCGGCCGCCAGGCCGCCGAGACCAATGCCGCGGTGGCGGAAATGATGAACAACGCAGGCCTGATCCACGCCATGGGCAAGACCGCGCCGCTGATCGCGCGCTGGCAGCTCAAGGCGTTCTCGGCGCTGGTGTTCAACACATTGGCCACCGACCGGGTGGCGCTGATGACCTCGCTGGCCAAGGCGGTGCGGATGGGGCTGCAGATCGCGGTGCTGGGCACCGGCGTGGTGCTGGTGATCAACAACCAGCTGACGCCGGGGCTGATGATCGCCGCCTCGATCCTCCTGGGCCGCGCCGCGGCGCCGGTGGAGCAGTCGATCGCCGGCTGGCGCGGCTTCCTCAAGGCGCGCGCCGCGCACGGCCGGCTGAATGAATTCCTCGCCCATATGGGCGCCGCCCCGGAGCGGCTGGCCCTGCCCGAGCCGGAAGGCCGGCTGTCGGTGGAAAACGCCACCGTGGTGCTGCCGGGACGCGCCGATCCGCTTTTGCTGGACATCACCCTGGCGCTGAAGCCGGGGCAGTCGCTGGGGCTGATCGGCCCCTCCGGCGCCGGCAAGACCACATTGGCCCATGCGCTGGCCGGGCTGCAGCCGCTGGCGCGCGGCCATATCCGCATCGACGATGCCGCGCTCACCGACTGGGACCCGGCGCAGATCGGCCAGCACATCGGCTTCCTGCCGCAGCGGGTCGAGCTGTTCCAGGGCACGGTGGCGGAGAACATCGCGCTGATGGACCCGGACGCCCGCCCCTCCGATGTGGTGGCGGCGGCCAAGCTGGCGCAGGTGCACGGGATGATCCTGTCGCTGCCCGGCGGCTACAACGCCGAGGTCGGCCCGCGCGGCGAGTTCCTGTCGGCCGGCCAGCGCCAGCGCATCGGCCTGGCGCGCGCCTTCTTCGGCGACCGCAAGCTGATCGTGCTGGACGAGCCCAACGCCAATCTCGACCCCGAGGGCGAGGAGGCGCTGGCCTGCGCCATCGAAGAGGCCTGCGCCCGCGGCGCCGCGGTGGTGGCGGTGACCCACCGGCTCAGCCTGCTGCGCCGGGTCAGCCATGCGGCGCTGTTGCAGGACGGCCGCATCGCCCGCTTCGGCGAGGCCCGCCAGGTGATCGAGGCGGCGGCGCAGCCGCTGGCCCGGAGCCAGGCCCAGGCGCATCAGGACGATCCCAAGATCGCCCCGTTCCGCCACCGCAACGCGGACGGCGGCCCCGCCGGCAAGGGCGCCGATGCGCCCCGGACTGAAGGAGAAAGCGCATGAGTCTGGTGGAACAGGAGCGCCGCAGCCCGGCGCCGCAAACCCCGGCCGGGACGGTGTCCCGGGGCGGCTTCCGCGATCTGATGCCGGCCGGCAGCGGCCAGGAGGTGCCGCTGCCCAAGCACCCGCCGACCCGGGTGCGCCAGCTGGTGCTGTGGCTGGCGGTCTGCGGCTTCGGGCTGTTCGGCGGCCTGGTGTTCTGGGCCACCAAGGCCGAGCTGACCAGCGCGGTGGTGGCGCCGGGCGCCTTCAACGTGGCCGGCGACCGGCTGGCGGTGCAGCATTTCGAGGGCGGCATCCTGCGCGAGCTCAAGGTGGCCGAGGGCGACCGCGTCGCCGAGGGCCAGGTGGTCGCCCGGCTCGACGGCCGCCGGGTGCAGGCGCAGCTGGCGATCCTGAACGGCCAGCTGGCCAGCCTGCTGGCGCAGCAGGCGCGGCTGGAAGCGGAACGCAAGGACACCGAGACGCTGCAGCCGGGGCCGGAACTGGAGCGGCTCACCGGCCGGGCGCCGGACCTGGCGCAGCTGGTGGCGGTGCAGCACGACCTGCTGGCCTCCAACCGGGCGCTGTACCAGGGCCAGATGGACATCATCCGCACCCGCGTCAGCCAGCTCGAGGATCAGCTCAAGGGCCGCGATGCCCGGATCCAGGCCACCGAGGAGCAGCTGGCGCTGGTGCAGGGCGAACTGGCGGATCTGACCGGGCTTTTTGAAAAGGGGCTGGTGCCGAAGACCCGCATCAGCCAGCGGCAGATGCAGCAGAGCGGCCTGCTGGGCACCCTGGGCACGCTGGAAAGCGACCGCGGCAATGTGCTGGAGCGGATCGGCGAGATGGAAGAGCGGCGGCTGCAGGCCGGCCGCGACCGGGCGGCACGGATCGCCGCCGAAAGCCAGCAGGTGCAGGAGCAGATCCTCGATCTGCGCCAGCGCCTCGACGCGGCTCTGGATATCGCCGAGCGCCAGATCATCCGGGCGCCGCGCGCCGGCCGGGTGGTCGGGCTCAGCATCAACACCCTGGGCCAGGTGGTGGACCCCGGCCAGACCATCCTCGAGCTGATGCCCGAAGGGGCTGGGCTGCTGGTGGAAACACGGGTGGCGGTCGAGGATATCGACGAGGTTGCCGAAGGCAGCCAGGCGCGGGTGCAATTGACCGCCTACAGCTTCCGCTCCACCCCGCCGGTGCAGGGCGAAGTGGTGATGGTGGCGGCGGGCAGCAGCATCGACCAGCTGACCGGCCGCTCCTATTACCCGGTGCATATCCGCATCAAGGACAACGAGCTGGCGGCGCTGCCCAATGTCAAGGCGCTGCCCGGCATGCCGGCCCAGGCGATGATCGAAACCGGCCGCCAGACCCTGGCCGACTACCTGATCAGCCCGGTGCTCTCCAGCATGTCGCAGGCGCTGAAGGAAGGCAGCGGCTAGAGGGACAGCCGCAGTCAGGAAGGCCGCGGCCCAGGGGGGAGGGCCGCAGCCTGTCCGGGCCCGCTTCAGCCGCAAGGCTGAGGCGGGCCTGTTGGTTTCCGCCCCCGCCTGTTCCGCCGCCCCGTGCCGCTGCCCCGTGCCGCTGGCCGGCCCGTTTGCCTGCCGCTTTCGGCCGCTTTCGGCCGCCGCCCCTGCCCCGGAGCAGGGGCGGCGCTCACCCTTGGCAGGCAGCGGATAGCCCTCAGCACCCCCGTCCTATCCTTTGGTGCAGCAGCGCCGCCGCGCCCGCCATGCTAGAAAGATCCCAGCACACAGACAGACACAGACAGACAGCAGGAGACAGACCCATGACCCTGATCAGCACCCTCACCGGCGTTACCGCAAGCCTGGCAGCCGTGGCCGCGGGCTTTCTCCTCGGCCTGCCGCTGCTGGTGCTGGCCCTGATCTACCCGGTGGCCGGGGTGCTGGGCTGCACCGCCTGCCAGTGGGCGCTGGAACAGCGCGAGCGCCTGAGCGCGGAACCGCAGCTGGCCTATTACTCGCCCCGCCCCTACTTCGGCTGATCCCGCGCCGCCCTGATTTCCCCGGCCGGCACCGCCCCTCCGCAATCCGGCCTGCCGCAGCCCCGGCTTCAGATCCCGCCTCCCCCTCCTCCCCCCCGAGGACTGAAGCCGGGGCCCGCGCGCGCGCTCTCTCACTCTCCCCCCCGTCTTTTCCCCGCCCCGGAATAGGTCCGGTCCGGACCAAATGTTTCGCGCGCGAAACATTTGGTCAACCATGCTGACCTTTTTGGAGAGGGGTGAGAAAGCTTCCTGGAAACCGTCCGGGGGACGGTTTCGCTGTCGAACGGACGGAGCCCTTTGGCAAGATGACAGGGAAGCCCGCCGCTTCTTTCTGGTCTTAAATACTCAATTCCGTCGGCCGGCCCGGGGCGCAGGCGCCCGCTAGCCTGCGGCGCGTTTCCGGACCCAGCCGAGGAAGGCCGCGTCGGGCATCCGGAGCCGCGGGCTGCCGGTGCGCAGCCACATGGCGCGCCACTCCGCTTCCAGCGCATAGGCATCGGCGCCGGGGACCAGCGCCCGCGCCTGCTCCAGCGTTTCCGGCTTCAGGGAGGGCGCGTTCAGCGCCGCCTCGGTGACCGCCGCCTTCTGGGAAAAGCGGATCACGTCGCCGTCCAGTTCCTCCAGCGCGTAATCCGGCAGCGGCTGGTTTTGAATCATGCCGCGGATCATCTTGCGGAACACCCGGCGCGGCGAGGCGGAGCCGGATTTCTTCAGCAGCACCTCCACCGACACCTGCCAGCTGTTCTGCCGCCCGCAGTGCTTGCGCGCCAGCTCGTAGATCCGCCGCTCCAGCGGTTTGCGCAGCCGGAAGTAATCGCGGCTCAGCGTCAGCACCGATTTCGACAGCACCGCGCGGTAGAGCCAGTCGCTGAGCGTCACCGCCACGCTGACCATCTTGCCCGCCCCTTTTTTCGGACTGGGCGCCTTGCGCACGATCTCCCATTTCTCGATCAGGCCGAAGCCGGTGGTGACCTCTTGCCCGCCGGTAACGATATTGGTGGTGATGCGGGTGCCCGCCAGCCGCTCGAAGGCCTCGCGCAGGCGCCGGTAGGCATCGCCCGAGGTTTCGCGGTTGGTCGCCACCATCAGATCATGCGCCTTCAGATGCAGCGTCCGGCTGACCTGCCGCCCGGCATTCAGCGCCGCCATCAGCTGGCTGATGCAGAAGATCAGGATGTCCTTGTCGTGGATCGTCGCCAGCCCCTTGACGCTCGGCGTCACGGTGATCTCGGCGCCGTTGTGCTGGTAATTGAGAATGCGCCGGTCCGGCCGGGTGGCCAGCGAGAACAGCGGATGCTCCATCGATGCGAGGTCGTTCTTGGGGATCGCCCCGAAGATGTCGCAGAGGAAAAAATCCCCCTGCCCTTCCGGCGGGATCGCTCCCGCTGCCAGCTCTGCTGCCATCTGCCTGCCCGTTTCCGCTCGTCCCGGCCGCCGGATCTCTGCGGATCCTGGCGACTCGTTTTATCGTGGTTTTGATTACGCCCACCCTAGGGTTATCCACAACGGCCGGCAACGGGGGATCGGAATCGCTTTATCGGGGGTTCAGAGTCGTTTCATCGGGGTTTCAGAATCGCCGGGTTCCGGAAATCCGCCCCGATCCCCCATGAAAAAAGGGCTTTGCGCGACTCGTCTGCCGCCTGTAACTAATAAATAACCCATATTTAACAGAGCAGATTTTTTTGCACGCCCTGAACCCCGCCGCTTTCCCCTGCCGCAACCGCCGGATTTTCTTAGAAAAACCAGAAGGCATGCGCATTTTTCTTCCATGTGCCGTGTTTTTGCGTATTCTGGCAAAAAGGCAGCACATCAAGGCTGCGGAACAGTAAGACAACGGGCAGGGCCGCGAGGCCCAAGGACAGCAGGCAGATCCTC